>CAZKTO010000027.1:0-18163 GCA_964555685.1 uncultured Dehalococcoidia bacterium | reverse complement strand
AGCACGTTCATGAGGATGAGCCGCACGGCGCGGCCGATGGTGGCGTTGGCGCGGAAGTTGCCGCCACCGAAGACGCTATAGCCGCAGTTAACGCCGATCGTGTTGCGGATGGGGCCGTTGATGATGAGGAGCGGGCTGACGGAGCTGGTGGTAGTGTTCAGGGCGTACAGGTTGAACTTCGGATCGGCGCAGGCCTCGATGGCGGCCACGACGACGGGCATGTACTCGGGCTTGCACCCGGCCATGACGGCGTTGACGGCGATCTTTTCGATGGTGGCCGGCGCGTTGTCGGGCGGGATGCTGGCCACCACGTCCTGCGCTGATCGTGCCGATCCGGCGATCATGCGCTCGACGCGGGCGCCGGTGGGCGGGATGATGGGCAGGCCGTCGATCCAGCCCTGGTCGCTGGCGAACTCGTAGACGGCCTCGATATCGTCTTCAGGCAGCGAGTGGACTTTTGCGGTCAGTGATCCTGGCATGGTGCGCGTCCGACCCTTCTGTCATCGCGAGGGCCGGCTAGGCCGGCCCGTGGCGATCTCAGCATGCGCCCAGATTGCTTCGTCACCCCGACCCCGTCGGGGCTCCTCGCAATGACACAGGGCGGCCTCCACTACGGCACAACCAACCCCGTGCTACGTGCTGCTCTTGCCCTTGGTCAGGGCGTCCGCGATCTCCTGGTGCTTCTCCTTCGCCAGGCGCTTGATGTCATCCTTGGGCAGCGGCTCGAAGGGGTGCGGCAGGACGACCATGGGGATGTTGGGGCGGTTGCGCGCCCGGAGCAGGCTCTGGGCCAGCCGCACGAACTCGGAGGTGACGACGAGGACGGCCGGCTTCCCTTCGTCAGCGACGGTGATCGTGTCGTGGACACTCCACGCGGTGCACGACCCTCAGGCCGCGAGGCCGACGACCATGGCGTCAACCTGGCCGGCGAACTCCTTGATCTCCTTGGCGGTAGCCTCTTTGGTCGCGCCGGTCCGCTGGCTCGGGTGGTAGTGCACCACGTCCCGCAGCTCGTAGGCCTCGCGGAGGTGCCGGTCGGCCTCGTTGCAGAAGAGATCGAAGTTGGGCCAGTCCACCCGGAACCCGATCTTCTTGCCGTGCAGCGTGTCCAGGGTGGCCACCTTGGAGCCGGCCGCGTCGGGGATGACGCCCGTCGGGTCCAGGAGCTCGATCTTCGCCATGGGAGACCCCTTTCTTTCTGGGACCTAGCCCGTGCCCTTCCCTTGCAGGGAAGGACGTCGCGCCCATTCTACCACTGTGCAGGAGGCCCCGACCCCTTAGCCCCCTTCCCTGCATGGGAAGGGGAGGCACAATCTCGCCTGACCGCATGCCCTCTTCCCAGCATGGAGCGGAGGATCGCTCCCTCTCCGCGCCCCGACGTGTCGGGGAGGGAGAGGGCGGACGAGGCCTAACCCCACCCCGACGTGTCGGGGTACGCGCCCATCCCTCTCTGCGAGGGAGGCGGGGATGGCCCGCGACCTACGGCGTCTCGATGGCGTACAGCAGCCGGGCGTTCTCCCAGGTGATCTTCCGCCGGGCGTCCTGGGGCAGGTGGCGGAAGTGCTCCTGCACGATCTTCTTCGAGTTGGGCCACGTCGTGTCGCCGTGGGGGTAGTCCGAGGCCCACATGAGGTTGTCCACGGCTACGTACTCCGGGTGCCGCACGGCGAGATCGACGCCGATCCTGTCCTCCTCGAACGTGGCGAAGACCTGGCGGCGCCAGTAGTCGCTGGGCTTGCGCGGGAGATCGAGCTTGGCCCAGTGGCGCTGGCGCTCCCACACACCATCAAACCGCTCGAGATAGTAGGGGATCCAGCCGATGCCGCTCTCGACCGAGACCCACTGGAGCTTGGGATGGCGCTCCATGACGCCCGAGAAGATGAGCCCGGCGAAGGCGTCCTGGCAGCCCTGGGCGATGAGGGCGTAGCCGCGCAGGACGATGGGCAGCAAGGGGTTCACGGGCTGCGGCCCGCCCCCCGCGCCGGCGAACGTGGCCGCGCTGCGGCTGGCGAGGCCGATGTGGATGTGGAGCACGACGTCCATGTCCTGCGCGGCGGCCCAGAAGGGCTCGTCCTCGGCGGTGGGCCACTGACCGCCGCCCGGCAGGGCCTGGACCAGCGCGGCCCGCAGGCCCAGCTTGCGCATGCGCTCGAGCTCCGCCACGGCCGCATCGACGCCGTTCCTCGGAAGCACGCCCACGGGCAGCAGGCGCCTGGGGTCCGCCGTGGCGAACTCGGCGCAGAAGTCGTTGTAGGCGCGGACGCACGCCACGTGCAGCTCCACGTCCTCGATCCGCGGGAGGCCGAGGCCCGTGGTGGGATAGATGACGGAGGCCCAGACGCCGTCCAGGTCCAGGTCCTGGATGCGGGCGCGGGGCTCGTAGACGCCGGGCCGGACGTCGTCATAGGTCACGCCGGAGTAGCGGTAGTCCTTGAAGTCGCGGCCGGCCTGGGCGCCCAGGCCCAGGGGCGTCCACTGCTGGCCGGGGAAACGCCAGCCATCACCCTGGGGCGTGCGCTCGACGCGCGGCGAACGGTCGCGGAGCTTGGCGGGCAGCCGCCTCTCCCACAGATCGGGCGGCTCGGCGAAGTGGTCGTCGGCGGAGATCAGATCGTAGCTGGCCATGGGTGAGTCCCTTCCCGCGCACCCCAGGCGGGCGCGCTATGAGGTCCGAGGGGGACGCTACCATCGGCCCGTGGGCGTTGTCAACGGGAAGAGGCGGCGCCCGGAGCCGAGTTGGTTCGTGATAGACTGCCCTAACGCTCCTCGCGGGGGAGGCGGTGAAGGAGACGGTCTATCTGGGCACGACGGACGGCCTGCTGGCCTTCGACGTGGAGGGCCGCGAGGCGCGGCGCCGGAGCCACGGGTTGCAGGGGCGCTACATCACGGCCCTGGCGCCCGCGGGGGACGCGCTCCTGGTGGCCATCCTGGCCCACGGCGTCTGCCGCGTCCAGCGCCCCACCCTCGCGTTCGACTGGGTGCTGGAGGCGGACGTCCTGTCCCTGGCGGCTCATCCCCGCGCGCCGGACGTCTGCATCGCCGGGACGGAGCCAGCCTCCCTCCACCGCTCGGACGATGGCGGGCGAAGCTGGCGCGAGCTCCGCGCCCTGCGCGACGCCCCCGAGGCGGCGCGGTGGTACCACCCCTCGCCCACCTCCCGGCCCCGCGTGCTGGGCCTCGCCTTCGACCCCGCGAGCCCGCTGACCTTCTACGCCGGTATCGAGGTAGGCGGCATCTTCAAGACGAGCGACGGCGGCGAGACCTTCGCTCCTGCGAGCGAGGGCCTCTACCCGGACGTCCACCGGCTGCTGGCGCACCCGCTGCGGCGGGAGGTCCTCTACGCCGTGACGGGGCAGGGGGTCTATAAGTCCGAAGACGCGGCGGCGACCTGGCGCCCCTCCAGCCGGGGCATGACGCGCCGGTACGCCGCCTCGGCCGGGCTCGCCGCGGGGCCCGTGGAGGCGCTGGTGGCGGGAGCATGCCACGGCCCGCCCTGGAACGCCTCCTACGATGCCAGCGCCATGATCTTCCGCTCGAGCAGCGGCGGCGCGACCTGGGAGACCGGCATGGACGGCCTGCCCTCCACGCTGGACGGCGTGCCGGTGGGCTTCGCGCCTTCCCCAGCCCACCCCGGCCGCCTCTACTGCGGCGTCGCCTCCGGCGAGCTGCTCATGAGCGAGAGCGCGGGCCGGAGCTGGCGGCTCCTGGCGGGCGACCAGCCTTCGATCCAGGCGGTCCTCTGCGTGGCGGAGCCCTAACCCCCTGGGCGGAGCCTGTCCTGAGCCGAAGCCGCGAGCGAAGCGTGGCGGTCAGCCGAAGGAGCCACCCCCTTTCCGTGCAGGGGAAGGGGGCTCCCTCTCCGCGCCGGAGAGGGAGCCGGAGGGAGAGGGCGGGTACCCTCCTCCCTTCCCTTGCCTCCCCTTTCCCGCGTGTGTATCATGGGTCGCGCTCACGCAAGGAGGCACCCATGGCCAACAAGGTCATCACCCCGGAAGCCGAGGCGCTCATCGGCGTCGAGACCAGGCCCATGGTCACCGAGGTCGAGCGGCACGATATCCAGAAGTTCGCCGTGGCCGTCGCCTGGCCCAACAAGCCCAGCCCGCCCTACTACGACGAGGAGTTCGGCAAACGGTCCAAGTACGGGAGCATCGTCGCGCCCCCGACCTTCGCCACCAGCCTCAAGTGGATGGGCGAGGCCGTCGAGCGGGTCAACCCAACCATGGGCAAGTACCGGGTCGGCATGAACGGCGGCAACGAGTACGAGATGGACGTCCCCATCCGTCCGGGCGACGTGCTGACGGGCCGGGGCAAGCTCGCCAGCCTCAAGGAGTCCCCGCGGGAGGACGGCGGCGTGCTCCTCATCCTCGCCTTCGAGGGGAACTTCGTGAACCAGCGGGGCGAAAAGGTGCTGACGGCGCGCCAGACCCTCCTCCGCATCTACGGCCCCGACCAGGTGAGGAAGTGACCCCGATGGAATCGGGGTCATTCTGAGGAGCCCCGACGGGTCGGGGCGACGAAGAATCTGGGGTGGGAAACCCCTTCAGAACACCTGAAGACGGAGACGATGATGACCCAAAGGTACTTCGAGGACGTGAAGGAGGGCGAGGAGATCCCGCCCTACACGGTGAAAGCCGGCTATATGGAGCTCAACCGCTTCGCCGGCGCCAACGACGAGCTCATCCCCATCCACATGGACCCGGACTACTCCAAGAACGTGGCCAAGCTGCCCGATGTCATCGTCATGGGGAACCTCAAGCTGGCCTACATGGGCAACGCCATCATGAACTGGGCCGGGAGCGAGGCCTGGATCAAGAAGATCGAGGTCTCCTACCGCAAGATGGACGTGGTGAACGAGAAGCTGACGGCCAGGGGCTTCGTGAAGGCCAAGCGGAAGGCCGGGAACGAGAGCCTGGTGGACGTGGAGGTCTGGGTCGAGAACGGCAAGGGCGAGAAGACGACGCCGGGCATGGCCGTCGTCGCCCTGCCATCCCGAGACCGGTAGGGGCGGGCTTCGCCGGAGGAGCGCGGCTGAGGGTACCAAGGCCCTCAAGACTGTCTGGTAGTTATGCCCAAGCCAACCCTCAAGACCGCCCTCTGCGACCTCCTCGAGATCGAGTACCCGGTGCTGCTGGCCGGCATGGGGACGTTCGCCTTGCCGGAGCTGGTGGCCGCCGTCTCCAACGCGGGTGGCCTGGGCGTTCTGGGCGCCACGGGCTTGACCGTGGATGGAGTGCGGGATGCCATCCGCCAAACTCGCTCCCTGACGAACAAACCGTTCGGCCTCGACCTTATCCTTCCCCAGCTCACGTCTGGGAAAGCGGTCGATGTGATCCGGGGCCAGGCAACGGCGGCACGCCCGCCAGAGCCAACGCCGGCGCTGCTGGAGAAGATCGCCCAGCTGCGCGCGAAGCACGGCATCCCGGAGCCGCCGTCTCGCGACCGGCGAAGAGAGCTTCTTTCGATGGGACACATGAAGGGGATTGTGGAGATCACGCTGGAGGAGCGGGTCCCCGTCTTCGTCACGGGCCTGGGCAACCCCGCCGAGCTGGTCCCGGACTTCCACCGTCGCGGCATCCGGGTGCTCTCGCTCGTCGGCAACACGCGGGCGGCGCGGGCCGTGGCGGCGGCGGGCGTGGACGCGGTCATCGCCCAGGGGCACGAGGCCGGCGGTCACACGGGTCGCATCGGCACCCTGGCGCTGGTCCCGCAGGTGGTGGACGCCGTACGGCCAAGGCCGGTGGTGGCCGCGGGCGGCATCGGCGATGGACGCGGGCTGGTGGCGGCTCTCGCCCTGGGCGCCGTGGGCGTCTGGTGCGGCACCGTCTTCGCGGCATCGGCCGAATCGGCGGCGCCCCGCTGGTACAAGGAGCGCTGCGTGGCTCAGACGGAAGAGGACACCGTCGTCACCCGCGTGGTCACGGGCAAGACCTGCCGCGTGCAGAAGAACCGCCTCGTCGAGGCCTGGGACGCGGATGTGGGCGTAACCCTTCCCATGCCGGTCCAGGCCCATCTCTTTGGGCCCCTGGCCGATGCCGCCGAGGCCAAAGGCATGACGGAGTACCTGGGCGGCGCGGCAGGCCAGGTGGCCGGCATGATCAGAGAGATCAAGCCAGCGGGCCGGATTCTGCAGGAGATGGTGGCGCAGGCGGCGGCGCTCCTGGAGGCGGGCCTGGGCGCTCGCACCGCGCCACCGCGAGGGAGACCGGCAGCCCATGGCAACCGCCAGTGACTCCTTGCCGGCGCTGCTGCCGCCCTACCGGGTCCTGGACCTAACGAACGTCCGCGGTCACCTGTGCGGCAAGATCCTCGCCGAGATGGGCGCCGACGTCATCAAGATCGAGCCCCCCGGAGGCGACGCCGCGCGCGACCTGGGCCCCTTCATCGACGACGTCCCGGACCGCCATCGCAGCCTCTGGTGGTTCGCCTGCAACCCCAGCAAGCGCGGCGTCACGCTCAATGTGGAGTCGGCGGACGGGCGCGCCCTGTTCAAGCGCATGGTTCAGAAGGCCGACTTCGTCATCGAGTCGTTCAAGCCCGGCTATCTCGACTCGCTGGGCCTGGGATACGCGGCGCTCAAGGCCATCAAGCCGGACCTGATTCTGACCTCCATCACGCCCTTCGGCCAGACGGGCCCGTACCGCGGCTACGCGGCGCCGGACCTGGTCCTCATGGCGGCGGGCGGCTTCATGGCGGAGAACGGCTACCCGGACTCGCCGCCCATCCGCATGAGCATCGACCAGGCGTACCACCACGGCGGCATCTACGGCGCCGCGGCAACGCTCACCGCTCACTTCGGCCGCACGCGCACGGGCAAGGGCCAGCACATCGACGTGTGCATCCAGGAGGCTCTGGCCCTCATGTTCGATCCGCCGATCCAGGAGTGGCTCATGATGGGCAAGCAGGGGACCAACCGCGTGGGGCCCATGATGTGGCGCGGCAAGGTCCTCCTGCGCCTGGTGTGGAAGTGCAAGGACGGCTACGCCACCTGGCGCCTCTTCACGGGCCAGCCCGTGGGCCGCCGCACCCACAAGATCATCGACTGGGCGGAGGAGGACGGCCTCCAGACCGGCCTCAAGGGCTTCAAGTGGGAAGAGGTCGATATGCTCTCCATCACCCAGGAGCAGCTGGACCGGTGGGACCGGGTCTTCCACGCCTTCTTCGAGTCGCACACGAAGGCCCAGCTGGTCCACGGGGCCCTGACCCGGAACATGATGATCTACCCCGTCAACACCATCGCCGACGCGCTCCGCCATGAGCACTTCGCCGCCCGCGAGTACTTCATCGACGTCCCGCATCCGGAGCTGGGACGGACGTTCAAGTACCCAGGCCCGTACTGGAAGAGCCCGGCGGCGCCCTGGCGGACGAAGGGCCGGGCTCCCCTGATCGGTGAGCACAACTGGGAGGTCTACGGCGAGGAGCTGGGGCTCTCGCGCCAGGACCTGGCGGCGCTGCGGGCCTCGGGGGCGATCTGATTGGGCGAGGGCGGCAGCGGACGCAAGACTAAGAAGCCGGCGCCGAGAGGACGCGACATGGAACGCCTTCTTGACGGCATCAACGTCCTGGACTTCACCTGGGCCATCGCCGGGCCCTTCACGACCAAGTACCTCTCCGACCACGGCGCTACCGTCATCAAGGTCGAGAACGCCAAGCGCATGGACATGATGCGCACCTTCCAGCCGTTCAAGGGAGGCAAGTTCGGCATCAACAGGAGCGGCGTGTGGGCGGCCATGAACTCGGGCAAGTACAGCCTGGGCCTGGACATGGTCAAGCCCAAAGGCCGCGAGATCGCCAAGCGCCTGGCCGATTGGTGCGACATCCTGGTCGAGAACTTCGCCCCCGGCACCATGAAGAAATGGGGCATGAGCTACGAGGAGCTCCAGGCGACGAACCCGGACCTCATCATGGTCAGCATGTCCTCCATGGGGCAGACGGGGCCCTTCGCCCACTATCACGGCCTGGGCTACCACCTCCAGGGCTTCGCCGGCTTCAACCAGGTGACAGGCTTCCCGGACCGCGAGCCCTTCGGCAGCATCGCCTACACGGACTTCACCGGGCCGCCCTTTGCCGTCACGGCCCTCATGGGCGCGCTGGACTTCCGCCGCCGCACCGGCCAGGGCGTCTTCATCGACCTCTCCCAGGTCGAGGCCGCGATCCATCTCCTGGGCCCGGCCGTCCTCGATATGTCGGTCAACGGGCGGGAGGCCCAGCGCTACGGCAACTTCAACCCCCGCGCCGCGCCCCACGCCGCCTACCGGTGCAAGGGCGACGACCGCTGGTGCGTCATCGCCGTGTTCACGGACGCTCAATGGCAGGCCCTCGTCAAGCTCATGCGGCGCCCCGCCTGGGCCCTCGGTCCCAAGCTCCAGACGCTCCAGGGCCGCCTGGCGAACCTGGCGGAGCTGGACCGGCGCATGGAGGCCTGGACGAGACGCCGCTCGCCGGAGGAGGTCACCGAGCGGTGCCAGGCGGCGGGCGTCCCCGCCTCCGTCGTCGAGACCGGGCGCGATCTCGCCGAGGACCGGCACCTCGCGGCGCGCGGCTTCTTCCAGACCTTCCCCCACGCCGAGATCGACTCGGCGGTGACGCGCCGCTCGCCGGTGCGCTACTCGGACGCCGACGCCTCCGTCCCGAAGGGCGGCTCCACATTGGGCCAGGACAACGAGTTCGTCTGCACGCAGGTCCTGGGCATGCGCGACGAGGAGTGGGTGGCGCTCCTGGAAGAGGGCGTGCTGGGGACGTAACCCAGGCCGCCCTCTAACGCCCTCGTCATTGCGAGGCCCGATCAAATCGGGCCGAAGCAATCTCCTGCCCTGGGAGACGCGTGAAGCTCCCCGCAGCCCGCCTGCGGCGGGCGGGGCTTCTGGTGTCTGGACAATCGTGATCGCGGCAGGAACAGTATGGCCCTCTCCCTCCTGTCCCTCTCCTGCAAGGAGAGGGACGATACCCCCTTCCTCTTTAGGGAAGGGGGCCAGGGGGTTAGGGCGTTGCCAACTCCAGGAAGCCAAGAGCGCAACGGTTGAGTAACCTTCGATGTGTCGTGTAACGTGCTTCCGAGGCAAACGCCTCCGGAGCCCCCGCCTGCGGCGGGGGGCCGCTTTCCGCCCGCCCCGATGCGTCGGGGCGGGTATCCAGCGGCCTCTCTTATGACCATGAAGAGCAGCGTTGGTGTTGGCTGGAGATTGCGGAGCCTGCCCTGAGCCGAAGCCGCGAGCGAAGCGTGGCGGTCAGCCGAAGGGTCGCCCCGATGGAATCGGGACTCCTCGCAATGACAATGGGGCCGCCCTTTGCACGCGCAGGGCGTTGCTGGTACAGTAGCGCCCGGCGGCGGTGAGCGCCGCCCAGGAGGCCGCATGAAGATCGACCTGTTGTACGAGATCCAGATGCCCGAGCCCTGGGAAGGTGAACGCTACGAATACAAGAAGTTCTGGGAGACCATCGAGCAGATCGAGATGGCCGACCGGATGGGCTTCGATACCGTCTGGTTCGTGGAGCATCACTTCCTGGTCGGCTTCTCTCACTCCTCGGCGCCGGAGGTGATACTCAGCGCCATCGCCCAGCGGACGAAGAACATCCGCCTCGGTCACGGCGTGACGCTGCTTCCGTGGCACTTCAACCATCCCATCCGGATCGCCGAGCGCATCGCCACCCTCGACATCCTGAGCAACGGGCGCGTCGAGTTCGGGACGGGCCGGTCCAGCTCGCGGGAGCAGGAGGGCTTCGGGATGAACCCGGAGGAGTCGCGGGCCATGTGGCAGGAGGCCTTGCGCATCATCCCGAAGATGTGGACCCAGGACCCCTTCTCCTACGAGGGGAAGTACTTCAAGATCCCCGAGCGCTCGATCATTCCCAAGCCCTTGCAGAAGCCGCACCCGCGCATCTGGGTGGCCTCCACGGGCCCCGAGAGCTGGGAGCTGGCGGGCAAGAACGGCATCGGCGTCCTGGGCATGACGCTGCTGACGGGTGTCGAGGAGCTCCAGCGGCGGGCGCAGATCTACCACCGGGAGCTTCGGACGTGCCAGCCGGCGGGCGCCTTCATCAACAACGAGATCGGCGTCTTCACCATCGTCAACTGCGCCGATACGACCGAGGGGGCCTACGCCAACGGCGCCGGCGACGCCGCCAAGTACTACATCGACTACGCCGCCAAGGGCTTCGCCAGGCTGGAGGAGATGGGCGAGACGCAGACCCAGGCCTATCAGGACCTCCAGAAGAACTTCCCCCTCATCCGCAAGATCGCCCGCGACGAGGTGACGATCCGGGACATGGACGCCGAGGACATGGTCATCATCGGCGACCCGGACCACTGCATCCGCAAGATCGAGAACTACGAGAAGGCCGGTTTCCAGCGCCTCCTCTGCCTCATGCAGTGCGGACGCCTCGACCACAAGCACATCATGCGGTCGCTGGAGCTCTTCGGGAAGCACATCATCCCGCACTTCAAGGCCAAGGAGCGCAGGAAGCAGGCGGCCGCGGCGGGGTAGGAGACGCTTTGACGGCGACCAGCACCCCGGTTGCGCCGGGAGTGCCCGCCTGTTACTGGCGAGGTAGCGGGGGTGGCGGCGGGGGCGGGTGTTGGCCGCCGTGCTCGCCAGACTCCGTAGCGTGTTCCTCGTGGGTCTCGGACGCGCCCAGGGCCGGGAGATGCTGGTCTATGGCCGAGGCGACCCCAAACAGGAGAAGGCCGGCCATGACCCCGCCGGTGACGGACCAGAGGGCGGGCCGCAGCACGGACGCCGGGGCTGGATCACCCACGCTCCGCCCCCACAGCAGGCCCAGCAAGGCGACGATGGTGGTCAGCTCTACGGACTTGCAGGCCAGGCCGATGGCATCGATCTCCTCAGAGCCGTGGCCGAAGGGCGCGGAGACATACCGGGTCACCAGCCACAGGGCGACCAGGGACGCCGATACCACGGTGGCCGCATGGGCCAGCGGGCGTGTGGGCCAGCGGAGGAAGCCCAGCGCCAGGGCTATCTGGACGACACCCGCCATGGCGAACAGGATGCCGTGGGCGGGCGCGTGATCGAAGTGAGTCTTGATGAGCGCAAGGTGAATTATGCCCGCCGTCGCCAGCAGGATGAAAGGCAAAAGTCGCGCCACACCGCCGTCGCCGGGTGTCCTCTTATTGACAGCAGCCATTACCAATCACTCCTGACGCGCCAGCTTGTGCCGGACTTCACAAGTAGTATATGTCGAAACCCAGCGCGGTCAAATAGAGCGCGTTGATTATCCAGGCATCCTTGCCATAGTCTAATTGCTCTAACTGCGGAGGTGCTGATGGTCTACATGATGGACGAGATCACGGTCAAGCCTGGACTCCTCAAGGAGTACGTCGAAGCCTACAACCGCGAGTACGTCCCCGGCGCCAAGGCCCGCGGCATGAAGCTCGTGGGCTCGTGGGTGACGCCGCCGCTGGAGCTCGAGGGCGAGAGCAATAGCGTCTTCATCCTGTGGGCCATGGACGGCGTGGCCGGATTCTGGGCGGCGCGCAAGGGCTCCGGCGCGGACCCGAAGGTCCAGGCGTGGTGGGAGAAGGCTGAACCCTGGCAGGTGAGCCGCACGCGCAAGTTTCTCCAGGCCGCGCCCTGGTCGCCGCTGAAGTAGACGCGCACGCGTCCTCGCTCGGGCATCAAACAAGACACCCTCCCCCGGTGCCAGGGGAGGGTGTCTTGTTCTACGAGGGCCTGCACCTGTACCTACCGGCAGACCGGTGCTTTCGGAGGCGACTGGTTAGTAGACGGGGCCTTGACCGCTCACGGGGGTAGGCCCCGGCGTGCTGACAGGCGTGGCGGAGGTTCCCGATGCTGCCGCCGTCTCGGTCACTGTGATCGTTCCGCTCATGGTTGCCGCCCCGTGCACCTCGCAGAAGTAGGGGAACGATCCCACCTGGTCGAACCGGACGGGCTGGCTGGGCTGACCCTGGTTGAGGAAGCCCGTGGCGAACTTGCCATCCGGAGTGCCCCTGCCTGAGGTTGCCGTGTGGGGCACGCCATCCCGGTTTGTCCAGACCACGGACGTCCCAGGTCTGATGGTGATGTTGAGGAGTTGGAAGTTTCGAATGTCCGCGTTTAGAGGCGTCGGCGCGGGCGGCCGGGTAGCAGTAGGCACCGGGGTGGCCGTGGGGGCGGTGGTCGGGGCGGGCGCCTGACCGGTGAAGGGTATCAAGCCCTCGGATACGTAAACGGTGCCCTCTTGCTGAGACTTATGGACGCAGACGGCGAACTGCTGTTTGGTCTGGAGAGTAGCCAGACTCACGTTGACCAACGTCGTTGACTTGCCGTCGGCCACGTTATTCAGGGGGTACACCACCCGGGGTGGCAGAGTGCAGTCCTTGTCATGGATGTGGTCTGGTTGGACGACTCCCGGCGGGGCTGGCGTGATATTGATCACGACCTCGGTCTGGTCGCCGCGAGCGGTCAGGGTGGCCGTGCCCGATTGGCCTGCGCTGCCCACCGCGCGTAGCGCGACCGTAACGACGTTGGCGGGCGTGGGTGGAGCTGCTGGCACTTGGGTCGCGGTGGGTGCGGCGGTGGCCGCCGGGGGCTGCGTCGGCGCGGGCGGACGCGTCGCCGTCGGAGCCTGGGTGGCTGTAGCCGCAGGAGCGCCGGGCGCGGCGGTGGGGGCCTCCTCCTCGTCGCCGCCACACGCCGCCACCAGAAGGGCGACGGCGGTGGCCATCAGGATGGCGGCCAGGACCAGACGCCGTCGCTTGAGAAATTCCAGCATGAGCTCCTCCTTGCGCGTTGGCCAGTCTCTGCCAGTCGTTGAAGGATACGACGCAGAGAGTCGATCGGATGTATCGGCGGCCGAGGACCGGGCTAGCCCAGGGTCTTGCGATCGTCCTGGGGAGGCCTCTCTTGCAAGGTAGGTCTCTCCAGAGCAACGGAAAGCACCCTGGGCAGGGCCCTCACTGGAGGGGTGAGAAGCGGACCGGCAGGAGGAACTTGCTCTCGTAGTTGGGCCGCAGGTGCTGGGCCTTCTGGACGTACTCGCTCAGGGCCGCCCTCGTCTCCGGATCGACGCCCCGGCCCGACTGAACGCCGGCCCAGTGGTCCCAGTCGCGGAAAGCGTAGATGGCCGTGATGTCGGTCGTGGGGCCCGGGACGCCGGCGGTGGTCCAGTACCCGACCGTTCGAATGCCGCGGCGCTGGTGGGCCGGGAGCAGGAGACGCTCCACCAGGCCCAGGTATTCGTCCATCTTGCCCGGCTGGACGTGGTAGGTGCTGTGCAGGTAGAGCATGGGGTCCCCTCACCCTAACCCTCTCCTATCAGGAGAGGGGATATGCAGCAAGCACAAACGCTAGACTCTCCTGTACCTCACCCAGGTGCGTGGCGGGTACAGCATAGAGTCTGGCTGCGCAAGCAGGGCAGCCCTGGGGTGCCGTCGATCGGCGCGGTGGCGCAGAGCGCGCCGATGACGCCTACCACCGGCGCCCGAAGAGGCGCTGCGCGTTCTCGCCCAGGATGCGCCGCCGCGAGCTCTCCGGCAGCTCGTCCCGCTCCGAGATGGCCCGCACGGAGTTGGGGAAGATGGCGTCCCAGTGCGGATAGTCCGAGGCGTAGATGATGAAGTCGTCCCCGACGTCCTTGGCGACGAAGGGCAGATAGGCCTCGTCCGGCTCGCAGGACCAGAAGAGGCGGCCCTCCCGCATGTAGCGCTTGGCCAGCTCGCTCGGCTTCTCCCGGATGAACGGCACGTGGTGGGGCAGCTTCTCCCAGTGCTCGTCCAGGCGCTCGAGCCACCACGGCACCCAGCCCACCGAACCCTCCAGCAGCGCGACGCGCAGCTTCTTGAACTTTTCGAGGAGCCCGCCGCAGACGACGTCCATGCTCGCCATCATCAGCGAGATGGGGAAGTCGACGGCGTGGCGCCGGAAGTGGGTGTGGTACCGCTGCTGGAGCCACATGCGCACCTCGCCCGGCCCGTGGACCAGGAGCGGGACGTCGAGCTGCTCGGCGACCTCGTAGAGGGGAAAGAACTGGGGGTCGTCGATGGTCTTGTCGGCGAAGAAGGGCTTGGCGACGATCCCCGCCGCGCCCAGCTCGGCGACGGCGCGCTGGGCCTCCTTGCACGCCCGGTCGATGTCCTCCAGGGGGACCAGGGCCGCGCCCTTCAGCCGGTCGGGGTTGTGGCTGCAGTAGTCGTGGAGCCAGTTGTTGTAGCCCTCGGCCAGGGCGGGGCCCAGGCCGGGCGGCTCGGTGGGCGTGCCCAGGCCCATGGCGCCGCCAAAGAGGACCGCCACGTCGATACCCTCCCGATCCATGTCCTCGAGCCGGGCCTGCGGCTCCCAGCCCCCGCGCTGGGTCGTCGTGCGGTCGCCGTTGGCGTCGTAGCCCTTCTTGGCCATGCTGTCGGCGATGGCCCCGAAGGGGGAGCGGACGTAGCGCTTCCAGTCGCAGACGGGCGATGGGTCCACATGGCCGTCGGCGTCGATAACTTTGTAGCTGGGCATGCGGGGGCCTCCTGCTGGTGCGCGTCCGGTGCGTGTTCAGGGGTGAATGTACGGCCAGGGCCCCTGGGTGTCAAGGGAAATGGGGGAGAGGGCTGAACGGGGAAGCCCCGGGGGCGGGTGAGCTCCCCGGGGCTTCCAAGGCCCTCAGCCGGAGGAGGCTGCTGAGGGTGGGAGGCGGGTCGCCCCGACGAGTCGGGGGCGTCCGCCGTCACGATAGGCTATCGGGCCACTCGGCGAGCTTCACCGTCACCTGGACCTCCTTGCCCTCGCGGAGCAAGGTCAGCGTCACCGAGTCGCCGGGCTGCTTCCCATTGAAGTAGCTGATGAGGTCGTCCACGGTGGCCACGGGCCGGCCATCGGCGGCGACGATGACGTCGCCGCCCGGCGCCGGCTGGCCGGCGGCAGTCCTGCCCGGGCGAAGGCCGGCCTGCTCGGCGGGGCTGCCGGCCACCACATCCACCAGGTAGACGCCGCGGCGGACGGTCAGGCCGGCGCTCTCGGCCCGGTCGGAGTCCAGGGTCAGCAGACTCACGCCGAGCCAGGGCCGCTTGATCGTCGCGCCGGCGGAGAGCCGGGCGAGGACGCTGCGGGCCGTGTTGCTGGGCACGGCGAAGCCCAGCCGCTCCGTCCCTTCCGTGGTCACGGCGGTGTTGATCCCGATGACTTCGCCCCTGGAGCTGAGCAGAGGGCCGCCCGAGTTGCCGGGGAATATGGCGGCGTCCGTCTGGATCATGCCCAGGATGGGCCGGCGAGTGATGGAGGGCAGGCTGCGGTTCACGCCGCTCACCACGCCCACGGTGACCGAGCCCTGGAAACCGTACGGGTTGCCCAGGGCAACGGCCAACTGGCCCGGCTTCACGAGCGCGGAGTCGCCCAGGACGAGGGGCGTGATGCTCTTTACGGCGTCCTTGGCGACGCGCACCAGGGCCAGGTCATTGGCCGGGTCCGTGCCCGCTACCTCGCCGGGGAGGCGCGTGCCGTCCTCCAGGACGATGGTCACCCGGCTGGCGCCCTGGACGACGTGATAGTTCGTCAGGATCTCGCCCTGGGACGAGACGAGGAATCCGGAGCCCTGGCCACGCCCACCGAAGGAGAAGGACCCGGGCTGGCCCTGCACGACCTCGATCTTCACGACGCTCTTGATGGCGGATTCGTAGAGCTGCTGGACCAGGCCTTCGTCGAAGAGCTCGATGCGCTCGGACACGGGCGTGGCGGCAACGCCGCCGTCGCGGTCGCTCCACGCGTTGCCGATGAGGAGGCCGGCGACCATGGCGACGACGGCGATGGCCGTCGTCGCGAAGAGCCACCGGCGCGGGCGGAGCGCTTCGGTGAAAGGACGCTCGCCCGGCGCCGCCCCCGGCGCCGTTGAGGGCTCCGCTGGCCGCTGCCACTGCTCATGCTCGTTCATGGGTTGGTGCCTCCTGGGCGCTGGTCAGGACCGGCCGGTATCGCTTGCTGGGGCGCTCTCCACGCCTCCAGGATAGTCTGTCACTATTAGAAACGCATTAGAGCCCGTTGGGTTCCTGGGCGGCGCGGCGCCGGCGGGCCATCGTATACTCCATTGTACGATGCACGTGCTGGTCGTCGAGGACGAGCGGCGCCTGGCGGGCCTAGTCCAGCAGGCGCTCACGGAAGAGGGACACGTCGCCGAGGTGGCCTTCGACGGCGAGGAGGGCCTCGACCTGGCCCTCTCGGGCTCCTACGACGTCATCGTGCTCGATTGGATGCTGCCCAAGCTCCCGGGGCCTGAGGTGACCAGGCGGCTCCGGCGCGGGAAGGTTGCGACGCCCATCCTCATGCTGACCGCCCGCGACGCCATCGCCGACCGGGTCGAGGGGCTGGACGCCGGCGCCGACGACTACCTGGTCAAGCCCTTCGCCCTCGCCGAGCTCCTGGCGCGCCTGCGGGCCCTCTCTCGGCGCAAGGTCGAGCCGCGGGAGAGCACCCGCCTCGAGGCCGGGCGGCTGGTCCTGGACCTGGCGCGCCACCAGGCGCTCGTCGAGGGCCGACCCGTGGAGCTCACGCCCAAGGAGTTCGCGCTGCTCGAGCACCTCATGCGCCACCCTGGGGCCGCCCGCACCCGCAACCAGATCGCCGACCACGTCTGGGGCTACCGGTCGGACGCCACGGGGAACGTGGTGGACCTGTACGTGCACTACCTGCGCGGCAAGCTCGACCGGGCCGGCGGCAAGGGCCTGATCGAGACGGTCCGGGGCGTCGGCTACCGGCTGCGGAGCTGAGCATGTTCGGCGCCATCCGGCGGCGGCTCCTGGTGTGGAACACGGCGGTCCTGGTGGCGCTGCTGGTGGCCCTGGGCGTCTCCATCTACTTCGTGACCGCGCGCACCCTCTACGGCGAGGTGGACCGCACCCTGCGCGACAACGGCCGCGACACACTCCGGGCTCTGGCCTCCACGCCGGGCTTCCCCTTCGTCATCCCCAGGACCGGCTACCAGGGGGACGTCTTCTATCTGGGGATCGACCTCTCGGGCCGGATCATGGAGAACCCGCAGGGCCTCGCGGTGACCTCCTCGCCGGACCCGGTGGGCGTGCGCCGGGCCCTGGAGGAGCGGCGCGGCGCCTTCGATACGGTCACCCTGGACCGCCAGCGCGTGCGCGTCCTTTCGGCGCCCATCGTCACCGGGCGCGGCGACGTGCTGGGCGTGCTCCAGGTCGGCCGCTCCATCGAGGCGGAGCGCTCGGCGCTGGACCGCTTGGCCCTGATCCTGGCCCTCTCGGAGGCGGGCGCTCTGGTGGTGGCCCTGGCCGGCGGCTGGTTCCTGGCCGAGCGAGCCCTGGTCCCCATCCGCCGCGCCTTCGACCGCCAGCGCCGCTTCGTCTCCGACGCCTCCCACGAGCTGCGAACGCCCCTGGCGCTCATCCGCGCCAGCGGCGAGACGCTCGCCCGCCACGGTCCTCAGACCGTCGATGAGAACCGGCAGCTCGTGGACAGCATCGTGACCGAGACGGACTACCTCGGAAACCTGGTGTCAGGCCTGCTCACGCTGGCCCAGTCGGACGCCGGGCGGCTGCCGCTCAAGCGGGAGCTGGTGGAGCTGGACGCCCTCGCCATGGCCGTCGCCAAGGACATGCAGCCGCTGGCCCAGGCCAAGGGCCAGGAGCTGCGGTGCGATATCTGCCCAGGACCCCTCGTGGCCGATGCCGACCGCGCCCGGATACGGCAGGTGCTCCTGGCCCTGCTGGACAATGCCGTCAAGTACACGGGCGAAGGGGGCCGCATCGAGCTCTCGCTCCGGGCCGAGCGGGGCCAGGCCCGGCTGGCGGTGTCGGACACGGGCCGGGGGATCGCCCCGGAGCACCTGCCCCACGTCTTCGAGCGCTTCCGCCGGGCCGACGAGGCGCGCGGCCGCGACGCCGGCGGCGCTGGACTGGGGCTCTCCATCGCCAAGGCGCTGGTGGAGGCGCATCAGGGCGAGATCTCGCTGGAGAGCGCCCCGGGTCAAGGGACGACGGTCCGCGTCCGCCTGCCCCTGGCGCACCCCGAGGCGCGCACCCCCCGAGAGACCGGCGAGCCGGCGCCGCGCCAGGGCTAGGACTAGGACTCAGTCACGTTAATTCTTTCAAGCTACCAGAGGGCATGGCTGCCGCCTCGTCATTGCGAGCCCCGATATCATCGGGGCGCGGCAATCTGGTGGAGTGGCGGGGCCAGCGGCCGCAAGGAAGGCGGATGGGTACGACCTTCTGTGTCTCCAT
>CAZKTO010000026.1:25794-35983 GCA_964555685.1 uncultured Dehalococcoidia bacterium | reverse complement strand
CAAACGCCTCCGGAGCCCCCGCCTGCGGCGGGGGGCCGCTTTCCGCCCGCCCCGACCTGTGGGGGTACACGCCCCCATCCTAACCTTCCCCCGCCTGCGGGGGAAGGGATTGCAGCTTGAACGCCTCGAAGATCGCCGGCGCGAACTCGGACATCACCGGCGCGATGACATCTGACGTGAGGTCGATGTGGAGCGGCGTGATGGAGATGTATCTGTTGCGGACGGCCCAGATGTCCGTCCCCTCCTCCACGTCCCAATCGGCCCGGCCCCGCGCCACCCAGTAGTAGTTGGGCCTGTGGGAGTTGACCTTCTCCAGCGTCTCCTGGTAGCGGCCCCGCGCGAGCCTCGTGATGCGCACGCCCTCGATCTGGTCTATCGGGACGTTCGGCAGGTTGACGTTCAGGAGCATCGGCCCGCTCAGGGTGCCGTCCCGGAACATCTGGGCCAGCACCTGCGCGACCTTGGCAGCCGGCTCGAAGACGAAGTCCTTGATCGCTGCCACCGAGACGGCGATGGCGGGGACGTTCCATAGGTGCGCCTGGAAGGCCGCCCCCACCGTCCCGGAGACGAGCACGTTCATGCCGGTGTTCCCACCCTCGTTGATGCCGGACACGACGAGGCCGACGGGCGAGGGCGTGAGCCCCTGAACGGCCAGGATGACGCTATCGGCCGGCGTGCCCTCGACGAGCAGCGTCTTGACGCCCGCGATGCGCGGGATCGCCTCCGACACCTTGACCGGGTTCGTGAAGCTCAGCCCCATGCCCACGCCGCTCTGCTCCCGATCCGGCGCGACGACGCTGACGGCGCCCACCTCGCACAGGGCCTTGGCCAAGGCCCAGATGCCCGGTGTGTGCAGCCCGTCATCGTTGGTGACGACGATGTTCATGATGCTTGGGGTCCAGGGTGAGGGTGGCCAAATCCCCCTCTCCTCTTTCCCCTCCCGCCAGGGGAGAGGAGGTGTGAGGGGCCGTGATGAGGCCGCCTCTCTAGCTTACACGCCAGGGCAATTGCATTATCCGGCGGGACCTCTCGCCTCTCGTGGTTCGACAGGGCCTCCCCTGAGCTTGCCGAAGGGCTCACCACGAACGGAAACCCATCCGTTCGCCCCCTCGGTGGACTCGGGGCAGGCTCTGAGTCTCCTTCGGCTGCGCTCAGGGTAAACTCCGCCCTTCGGCAGACTCAGGGTAAACTCCGGGTCTGGGGTGGTGTGGTTCTCTGTTGGGATCGCCCCGCCCCCAGATTCTTCGCCCCGACAGGTCGGGGCTCAGAATGACATTTGGTGCAAAGCCGCGTCCGGGCATCACGCCCCGCCGAGGACGACATTGTCGATGAGCCGCGTCGTGCCGATGCGCACCGCCAGCGACAGCAGCGCCGGGCCTGCGATGCGCCCTTCGAGTTCGGTGAGGCGCTCGGCATCGGCCACGGAGAGGTAGTCGATGACGGCCAGGGGCTCGGCCTCGATGGGCTCGCGGGCGGTGCGGCGCAGTCCCTCGGCGTCGCGCTCACCCTGGGCCCAGCGCCGCTGCGCCGCCGAGAGGCCCCGGTAGAGGCAGAGGGCCGCGGTGCGCTCGGCGGGGCCCAGGTAGACGTTGCGGCTGCTCATGGCCAGGCCGCCGGGCTCGCGGACGGTGGGTACCACGACGATCTCCAATGGGAAGTCCAGATCGCGGGCCATGCGCTTGATGACCTGCACCTGCTGGGCGTCCTTCTGGCCGAAGTAGGCCCGGGCGGGCTGGACGATGTTGAACAGCTTGGCGACGACCGTCGCCACGCCGCGGAAGTGGCCCGGCCGGCGCGCGCCTTCCAGGGGCTCGGCCACGGGGCCCGTCTCGATGAACGTGCTGTGGCCGGCGGGATACATCTCTTCCGGCGCGGGGTTGAAGACGAGGTCCACGCCCGCCTCCCGGAGCATCGAAAGGTCCCGTTCCAGATCGCGGGGGTAGGCGGCGAGGTCCTCATGGGGCCCGAACTGCGCCGGGTTGACGAAGATGGAGACGGCCACGGCCGCGTTCTCGGCCTTGGCGCGCCGCACGAGGGCCAGATGCCCCTGGTGCAGGTAGCCCATGGTGGGGACGAGCCCCACGTCGCCGCGCAGGCGCGAGCGCTCGCACCGCAGGCCGGCGATGGTGTGGCAGGTCTGCACGGGTCAGACGAGCTGGGCCAGCTCTTGCGCGAGAGACTGGTCGAGGCCATAGCTCTCGCTGGCCGAGGGGAAGGCGCCGGCGCGCACCTCGCGGGCGTAGTCGGCCACGGCGGTCCTGATGACGTCCCCGAGGCGGGCGTACTGCTTGGCGTGTTTGGGCACGAAGTCGGTGCAGAGGCCCAGGAGATCGTGGAGCACCTGGACCTGGCCGTCGCAGTAGGGCCCGGCGCCGATGCCGATGGTGGGGACGCTGATGCGCTCGGTGATGACCTTGGCCAGGGGCGCGGGGATGGACTCCAGAACGATGGAGAAGGCGCCCGCCTCGCTGAGGGCGCGGGCGTCGTGCAGGAGCTGGACCGCCGCCCTGGGCGTCTTGCCCTGGACCCGGAAGCCGCTGAGCTGGTTCACCGACTGGGGCGTGAGCCCGATGTGGCCCATGACTGGAATGCCGTTGGTCACGAGCGCCCGCACCGTCTCCGCGGACCGCTCGCCGCCCTCCAGCTTCACCGCCTGGCAGCCGCCCTCCTGGAGGAAGCGCCCGGCGTTGCGCAGCGCCTCCGAGACGCCGACCTGGTACGAGAGGAACGGCAGGTCGCCCACCACCAGGGCCTGCCGGCTCCCACGCACCACGGCCTTGATGTGGTGGAGCATCTCGTCCATGGTCACGGGGATGGTGGTCTCATAGCCCAGCACCACCATGCCCAGGCTATCGCCCACGAGGATGATGGGCACGCCGGCCGCGTCCACGATCCTGGCGGTGGGGTAGTCGTAGGCGGTGAGCATGACGATCTTCTCGCGGCTCGCCTTCATCTGCTGGACCTTGTCGATGGTGATACGCATGGCTCGCCTCCCCCATCCTAACCTTCCCCCGTCTGCGGGGGAAGGGATTGTAGCCCCCTCCCGGGGGCGCCCCGGCCCGTCGGGGCCGGCTAGGACGCGGCGTCGAGGACGCGCTCCTGAGGACTCGGCACGATCTTGTTCCGCTCGTTCACATAGACCAGGCGGGGCTTGTGGTACCCCGCCTCCAGGGAGTCCACGGTCTGGTAGGCGAGGATGATGACCCGGTGACCCTTGCCGATGAGGAGGGCCGCCGCGCCGTTGACGCAGACCTCGCCCGAGCCGGCCTCGCCCTCGATGGCGTAGGTCTGGAGCCGGGCGCCGTTGTCCACCGAGAGAACGTGGACCTGCTCGTAGGGCAGGATATCGGCGGCCTTCATCAGCACCGGGTCGATGGTGATGCTGCCCTCGTAGCTGACGTTGGCGTCCGTGACCGTCGCCCGGTGCAGCTTGCTCTTGAGCATCGTCCTCATGCGCGAACCTCCTGGGTGACGCGGCCTGGGCTCGCGGACAGGAGCCCATGGATGCGCTTCGCCGTGACCTCGTCGATCTCTCGCCGTTCCTGCGCGATGGGCAGGGCCAAGAGTCCTAGTGCTCGGTAGGCTGGGAGCAGGTGCGGCGCGCGCCGCGACAGCTCCTCCAGGTGCCTGGCGATGGTGCCGGCGTCGCCCCGGGCCACGGGCCCCGTGAGGCTGCCGGGCAGGCCCTGCCGTTCCAGATTCGCGACGCTCTCCCGCAGGAGAGGCAACAGGGCCTCGAGGGCCCGCTGCCTGGGCAGACCCTGCTCCTCCAGGAGACTCGCCGCCGCGCCAGCCAGCGCGACGATGTAGTTCGAGGCCAGCACGCCGCTCACATGATAGAGGGCCTTGTTCTCCGGCCGGATCCGGATGGGCCGGCAGCCCAGGTCCGCGGCCATGCGCTCGAGGAGCTCGCCCAGGGGCCCGCCGGCCTCGATGGCGACCGTCGCGCCCGCGAGCTTCCCCGGCCCTGGGGCCGCGAAGGTCTGGAGCGGGTGGAAGCCGCCCGCGGAGCCTCCAGCCGCCCGGACGGGGGCCAGAGCCTCCGTGGTCAGGGCGCCGCTGGTGTGCACGGCTGCCTGCCCTGGGCGCCACCGGACCGAGCCGGCCACCCGCGCGATGGCGTCGTCGGGCGTCGTGATGAAGACCAGGTCGCACGCACCGGCCACCGCCTGAGCCGTGGCGCAGACCCTGGGGCGGCGGTCCAGAAGAGCGGCCAGCCGGCGCGCCGACGGGGCGCTGCGGCTCGTCACGGCGTGGACGGTGTAGCCGCTCCGCTCTAGCGCGGGCGCCAGCACCGAGGCCAGCCGCCCCGCTCCAATAAACCCGACCTTGGGCTTTCGCTCAGTCATGTCATTTCAGGTCCCGTGCCGCCGGCACGCCGGCCAGCGAACCGGCCTCGCGGACGCCCGAGGCGATGGCCCGCGCCACCACGCGAGCGGCGATGGCGCCGATGGCGGTGACGCCGCCCCGGCCGAGCCGGCGGCGGCCCGTGGCCAGCGCGAAGATCGTGTCTCCATCGCCCATGGTGTGGGCCGGCCGGACGGCCAAGGCCAGCCCATCGTGGGCCATCTGGGCCACCTTGTTGGCCCCCTCTTTATCCAGGCGGGCGCTCGTCGCCACCACGCCGATGGTCGTGCTCTCGCCCCCGCTGGACCTGGGCTTGCGCCCGGCGCTCAGCCGGCCCAGCGTGCTGACGAACCCCGACTTGTCGGGGCGGCGCGGCCCCGCGATGACCTCGCCCGTCGCGTAGTCCACGATGTCGCCGAAGGCGTTGACGGCCACGATGGCGCCGACTACCGTGCCATCGGCCAGCCGCTCGCTGGCGGTGCCGATGCCTCCCTTGACAGCGCTCTTGAGGCCCAGCGCCTTGCCGACGGTCGCCCCGGTGCCTGCGCCGACGCTTCCCTGGGCCACGGGCCCCGAGGCGGCGCTCTGGCAGGCCTGGTAGCCCTCTTCCGGCCCCGGGCGCACGTCGCCGCGCCCCACCATGAGGTCGAAGATCACCGCCGAGCCGACGACGGGCACGCGCCAGCGCCGGACCTGGAACCCCTTGCCCCGCTCTTCCAGGTAGCGCATCGCGCCCCCGGACGCATCGAGGCCGAAGGCGCTCCCGCCGGCGAGGACGATGGCGTGGGCCTCCCGCACGAGCATCCCCGGGCGCATGAGCTCCGTCTCCCGCGTCCCCGGCGCGGAGCCCCGCACATCCACGCCGCAGACCGCCCCCTTCTCGCACAGCACCACGGTGCACCCCGTGGCGGCGCGCCGGTCCGTCCAGTGGCCCACCGCGATGCCCGGCACGTCCGTGATAGCGTCCCACATCGTGCGTTCGTCCGGGCCGCTCCCAGCGCTCTCCGGCAAAACAAAGGCCCCTCTCGCCAATGACCGAGAGGGGCCGTGCTTACGCCCGTTTGCCCGCCGTCTCGGTCGTTGCCGATCCAAGCGACGTCGATATACCGCTGTCGAGGCTGCCGCGCGCTGCTCGCCGCCCCGAAGGGTCGGCGGCAAGGCGAAAATAGTCTAGCAGCCGTGTCCAGTCCCCGCAAGGGGAGTGGTCGAGTGGCATTGCACAAAAAGTGATACCACGCAGCATGCTGACGGAAGCGGAGGCCGACCCGTCGGCCCTCACCCCAACGCTCTCCCTCCAGGGGGGCTTTGCCCCATCCCAGCCCCTTCGACTTCGCTCAGGGCAGGCTTTCCCCCATTGAGGGGCAAGGGGTTTTAGGGCAAAGCCTCCCGGTGCGGGGAGGGGAGCCGCCTAGTACCCCTTTCTCTTGTCCACCACGTTCATCAGCGGCTGCCCGCTCATAAAGCGCGTCAGGTTCTCGGCGAAGTAGCGCGCGGCGTGGCTCGCGTAGTTGGCGATGGCCGCCGAGCTGTGGGGCGTCACGATGACGCTGGGCATCTCCCATAGCGGGCTCCCGGGCGGCAGCGGCTCGACCTTGAACACGTCGAGGCCGGCGCCCGCGATCCGGCCATCCCGCAACGCCTCCACCAGCGCCTCCTCGTCCACCACCTCGCCGCGCGCCACGTTGATCAGATAGGCGCTCGGCTTCATCATCCCCAGCTCCCGCTGGCCGATGAGCTGGCGCGTCTCGGGCGTCAGCGCCACCGAGATCACCACGAAGTCGCAGAGCGGCAGCATGGACACGAGACCGGACGCGGCGTACATCCGGTCCACGTGCGGAGGCGGCTCCGGCGCGGGCGTCCGGCGGACCGCCAGCACGCCCATGTCGAACGCCTTGGCGAAGCGAGCCACCATCGAGCCGATGCGCCCGTAGCCGACGATGCCCACCGTCTTACCGGCCAGCGAGTCGACGAAGATCCGGTTCCAGCCCTTGGCCGGCTGCGCCAGGATGTACTCCTTGGTGTGCTTCACGTGGCAGAGCATCAGGTTGATGCAGTACTCGGCGATGTTGCGGGAGCTGAATCCGCCCGTCGAGGTGATGGTCACCTGGCTCTCCATGAGCCCGGTGCCCGCCAGGTGGTCGGCCCCCGCGCCGATCAGCTGCACCCACCGGAGCCGTGGAGCGAGCGACGGGAGCCCGTTGGGGAAATCGAGGCCATAGATCACATCGGCCTCCCGGAGCCGGTCGCGCAGCTCCTGGGGGACGGCAACGGGGTAGCTGTCGAGCTCGGAGAGACGGCCCTTGCGGCGCAGGTCGCGGCGCTCCTCCGGCTCGATATACGGCGCCGCGGCGACCCGCACGCGGGGGTCCACGCCCGCCGCGATGCCCATGAACTCCTCGGGGACTCGCCAGGTGAACAGGACGTTGACCGCTTGCATGGACTCTCCTGAACTCATCCCAAAATCCCCTCCCCCTTGATGGGGGAGGGTGAGGGTGGGGGTGAAACCTAATCTGATGACCCGCAATTCGGGATGGCTTCCTGGGTGGCCCCCCGCGCCCGTGCCCGCAGGCGCGACCCCGACTCGTCGCGGCCCCACGCTAGTGCGCCGCGCAGGCCCCTGTCAAGGCAGGGGCGGGCCCTGCGCCGCGCCCCTGTTCGGAGCCGTCGACAGGACCCAGAGCGCGATGAGGCTCAGCCACGTGAGCGAGGCCAGGGCCACGTGGAGCACGCGCAGCCCATCCGGCATCTCGACGGCGATGGAGGCGGCCCCCACGCTCATCTGAACGACGAGGAAGAGGGCCAGGGAGCCCAGCGCCACCGCCATGGGCCGCGTGCCGCCCCGGCGCCGCATCTCGACCGCCATGAACACCACGCCTGCGAAGAGCACCAGGCCCAGGCTGCGGTGGAGCGTGTGGAGCCACGTGGCCATCGTGGACGCGCCGCCGTCGCACACCGGCAGGTCCAGGCAGCCGAAGCTCGTGTGGGTGGCGACGATGGAGCCGCCGACCATGATAATGCCCGCGGCGGTCAGCACCAGCGGAAAGGCGTGCAACGGCGACGGCGACGGCGCCCACTGCCGGGCGAGGACGGCGAGCCCGCCCGCCGCCAGCAGCGCGACGATGATCATCCCCATGGCCAGGTGCGCCAGGCGGACCCAGCCGGGCAGGTCGGCCAGCACGGTGATCCCGCCCAGGCCCGCCTGGACGAAGATCAGGACGGCCGCCAGGGCCAGGAGCGCCCACGAGCCCAGGACCTCCCGCCGGCGCCGGAAGGCCAGCACGCCCACCGCCGCCACCAGCACCATCGTCACGCCCGCCAGGATGCGATGGCCGTACTCGATGGCGGAGGCTCGGGTGCCGCCGGGGAGCAGCCCGCCATCGCAGAGGGGCCAGTCCGGGCAGCCCAGGCCCGCGGCCGAGACCCGCACCCACGAGCCGTAGGTGATCAGGCCCGCCGTCACCAGGGCCAGCGCCAGGGCCATCCAGCCGATGCGGCGGGCCGTGACCCGGCTCTCTACTCGTTGCATGCGGCCGACGGTGGTTACGCTCACGAGCTCTCGCCTGGACTCCGCGCCTGCGCGGCCCACGTGGCTAGACCGCGCCGTCCAGCGCCACGAAGAGGAAGAGGAGCGCAAGGTACAGGAGCGAGTAGAGGTAGAGGCGCCGGGCGTCGCGGGTGGAGCCGGACCGCAGCAGGCGCCAGGCGAAGAAGAGGAACGGCAGGCCGAGGCCGAGGGCGCCGCCCAGGTAGATAGCGCCGACGCCCTCGACGGTATAGAAGAGGACGCTCAGGGTGACCAGGATGGCCGCATGGAGCGCGATGCTCCTCGTCGTCTCCGCGACGCCGCGGACTACGGGGAGCATCGGTACGGCGGCCTGGGCATAGTCGTTCCGGATAAGGAGCGCCAGGGCCCAGAAGTGCGGCGGCGTCCAGAAGAAGACGATGGCGAAGAGGTAGAAGGCCGCCAGGCCCAGCTCCCCCGTGACGGCGGCCCAGCCCACGAGAGGCGGAATGGCCCCCGCCGCCCCGCCGATGACGATGTTCTGCGTCGTCGTACGCTTCAGCCACTGGGTATAGACGAAGATATAGAAGGCCGTGGCGCTGATGGCGAGGGCGGCGGAGAGCACGTTGACGCCGCTGGCGAGGATGGCGAAGGCCGCGCCATTGAGCGCAATGCCGAAGACGAGGGCCGAGCGCGGCTCGACGCGGCCCCCCGGCAGCGGCCGCCAGCGCGTCCGGGCCATGCGCTCGTCGATATCACGGTCCAGGTAGTGATTGAGGGCGTTGGCGCCGCCCGCCGCGAGGCTCCCGCCGATGACGACGAGGAGCGCGGCCTTGCCGGGAGGCGGACCCTGGGCGGCCAGGAACATGGCGCCGAGCGCCGTCACCACCAGCAGCAGAATGATGGGCGGCTTGGTCAGGGCGAGATAGTCGGCCGCCAGGGCCCGCAGGGAGCCGGGGCTGCCGGCCAGGACCGTTGGTTGCACGATGGGCCGCGCTTTCACTGCCGTGGAGACCGGCCTCAGGCGACGTGCTCAAAGGAGTCGGAGCTGGGCCTCGTGAATTATAGCACAAGCTCCGTGGAATGCCCTCCCGAACGGTTGACGGGGGGCGGGCCGGAGCCTAGACTACCATCGGTTCTACGCGCGTGACGGGCGGCTCCGTCTGGCTGGGCCGTCGCCCAGGGCCCTCCCAGTCCCAGGGCGCGGTCCCTGAACGCCGCAAGGGGGAGTCATGGCACGATACACCAGAGGCGAGGCCCAGGAGTGGGCTCGCGAGCACCTGCGCGCCCAGTGGTCCACCATCCTCACGCCCTTCACGCCCGACGACGAGGTCGACGAGGCCGCGCTGCGTCACAACATCCGCCACACGCGGGCCCTCGGCGTCCGCGGCGCCGGCTGCACCTGGGGCATGGGCGAGTTCTGGAGCCTGACCCGCGACGAGCGCATGAAGGTCATGGAGGTCACCGCGGACGAGGCCAAGGGCCAGTGGCTCATCGGCGCGCACGTGACCCACACCTCGGCCCGCGAGATGCTCACCCTGGCCCGCCGGGCCGAGGACCTGGGCTTCGATCTCCTCATCGTGGCGGCCCCCTACATGGTGACCAAGACGGAGGAGCAGGTCGTCGAATACGTCCAGCTCCTGGCGTCCAAGACCCGCCTCGCCATCATGTTCTACAACTCGCCCCAGTTCGGCATCGTCATGAGTCCCCAAGGGCTCAAGCGCCTGTGCGAGATACCCGGCGTCGTGGGCGTGAAAGAGGCCAGCTTCAACCAGCAGACCTCCATCGAGACGCACCTCCTCATCGGCCACCGCGCCATCATCAGCACGCCCGACGAGTGGATCTTCGCCAAGGGCAAGGAGCTGGGCTTCCAGCAGCAGGTGATGTTCGCCAACACGTCGGACTTCCGGTTCGACAGGCCCGGGGCGAACCATTATGTCCAGTTCATCGAGCGGGCCACCAAGGGCGACCTGGACACCCAGTTCTACGAGCAGCACCTGAAGGCCATCAAGGCCCTGTCCGACAAGTGGTGGGGCCGGACGGTAAAGAAGTTCGGCGGGGCGATGCCGGTGCCCATGGTGAAAGCCTGGGCCGAGCTCATGGGCCTGCGGTGCGGCCCCGTGCGCCCGCCACTTTCGAACCTGACCGCGGAGGAGAAGGACGAGCTCCGGCGCGAGCTCGCCGCCCTGCGCCCCATCGCGGCGGAGGCCCGCAGCTCCGGCAACGGGCACGCCGGCGCCCGGCCCGCCCCCATCACCATCGCCGCGGCCCCCGCGTCCCAGGGCCAGACGCCCGCGGGCGCCGCCCGCCCCGCGTGGCTGCCCCCCTCCGGCGCCACCG
>CAZKTO010000026.1:0-25757 GCA_964555685.1 uncultured Dehalococcoidia bacterium | reverse complement strand
TGGTCAGCGTGCAGAACATGGCGGAGGCCCTGGAGGCCGAGCGCGGCGGCGCCGACGTCATCGACATCAAGAACCTTCAGGAGGCCCTGGTGGGCTCCGGCCACCCGCTCCTCGTCAAGCAGGTCCGCGACCGCATCCCGCCGGAGAAGCACGTGAGCGTGACGCTGGGCGTGGTCCCCAGCCAGCCCGGCACGGTCGCCATGGCCGTCTACGCCGCGACGCTCCTCAAGGCATCGTCGGTCAAGGTCGGCTTCGTCAACACAGACTACGATACGGCCGTGCAGGTGCTGCGAGAGTCCCGCCAGGCGATCCAGGGCTCCGAGACCAAGCTCATCGGCTCCCTCTTCGCCGATAACCATCTCTTCGGCGGGCTGGAGCCCAGGCTCATGCCAAAGCTGGCCGAGGCGGGCCAGTGCGACGGCTGGCTCATCGATACGCTCACCAAGGACGGGCGGAACCTCTTTGATTTCATCCCGGAGCGGGAGCTGCGGGAGATGGTGCTCCAGGGCAAGCACCTGGGAATGAGCACGGCCCTTTCGGGCCACCTGCGCATGACGGACGTCGACGAGCTGGCCCGCGTCAACCCGGACATCGTCGGCGTGCGCGGCGCCGTCTGCGCCACCGGCGACCGCAACCGCGGCGTGGCGTGGGAGGCCGTCGCCGCCTTCAAGCGCGAGCTGGACCGGCGCAAGACGGGCGAGATCGACCCCCACGCCATCCGCTCAGCCAACGGCGGCGCCCGCCCCAGCGGCTGGGCCGTCATCGACGGGCGCGGCAAGAACTGCGCCAGCGTCATCGCCGCCCTCACCCGCCAGATCGAGACCGACGCCGGCGCCTTCGTCGAGGCGATCCTGGCCGACGCTCTCACCATCTACGACGTCATCGATTGGGCGCAGCGCTCCGGGCACCGTCTGCTGACCCAGCGCAAGGAGCCCGACGGGACGATGCGCGTCCTCATCCAGCCCCTCGCGACCACGCCCGCCAAGTAGCCCCCTCCGCGGACCCTGACACCTCCTCTCCCCTGGCGTGGCCTTGCACCCTGAGGTCCACGTACGCTTGCACTATCCGGTCTCAGTAGCCTAAAGATAAGCCAACCTTAAGGAGCGAAAGATGAGCAGACCGATACTTGAGATAACCTTACGTCTACCCGATGGCCAAGTTCTCACGGGCCGTGGCCGCAATCTACCCGCCACTATGGAGCGGATCTATAACCAGGCGCTGGGTCCGACGTCCCGAGCCCACGTAACGCTGATGGAGCGCCTGGAAACTGGGCACGTTAAAAAAGGAGAGCATCGGTACCAAGGCACCTTCCATGCCCGGTTTGCCAGGCGTAGCGGTGATCCCGCCGGCTCAGAGGGGATTGTAGTGGCAGAGGTTCGGGAACCAAAATAGCCCGGCAGGTGAAAAACGTTCCCTTCTACGAACTAGTTTCAAACCCGCCGTCTTCTTAGCCGCAGGGAGTTCGTGACCACAGTTACAGAGCTCAGTGCCATGGCCCCAGCGGCAAGGAGGGGATTGAGGAACCCGTAGTCGCCGAAGGCCCAGTCGAGCCCGCCGTCCCCCGCCGCGACGGCCTTTGTGACGACGCGAACAAGGGGTTGTGATGCAAAGAACAATCCCTTGACAGGAACCTGTTGCGATGGTAGGATGCCTGTCGCATTTCCTCCTGGTGCGGTCGCCGGAGCGCCACGGCCGGGCGGGCATCCGCCCGGCATCGGAGAGCCGAACGCCCCATGGCCCGTCGTGAACGGTTGCTGCGCCGCCTCGCGGTCTTCGCCGCGGTGGGGGCCTGCCTCCTCCTCCTGGCCGCCTGCAAGGAATCGGCTCCCCAGTCGACCTTCGGTCCCGAAGGCCCCGTGGCCGACAAGCAGCTCAGCCTCTTCCAGCTCATCTTCTGGCTGGCCGTGGCCGTCTTCGTGGTCGTCGAGGGCGTCCTTATCTACTCCATCGTTCGGTTCCGCCGCAAGGCCAGCCAGCAGGAGCTCCCCAAGCAGGTCCACGGCAACACCAAGCTCGAGATCGTCTGGACCCTCATCCCCGTGGGCATCCTCGTAGCCATCGCCATCCCGACCTATATCACCATGGCCGACCAGAATAGCCCTCCGGATGGCGACTCCATCACCGTCGACGTGGTCGGCCACCAGTGGTGGTGGGAGTTCCGCTACCCGGACCTGGGCGTCGTCACCGCCAACGAGATGCGAGTCCCCACCGGCAAGGTGGTTCGGATCAACCTCCATTCGGACGATGTCGTCCACAGCTTCTGGGTGCCGAAGCTCGCGGGCAAGGTGGACGTCTTCCCCAGCAAGGTGAACAAGATGTGGTTCATCGCGCCCTCGGCCGCCACCTACTTCGGCCAGTGCGCCGAGCTGTGCGGCATCGCCCACGCGAACATGCGCGTGCGCGTCGTCGCCGAGCCCCCGGAGGCCTTCGACCGCTGGGTGAAGGAGCAGACGGCCCCACCGCCGCCCGCGACGGGCGCCGCCGCCCGCGGCCAAACGCTCTTCGCCACCAAGGGGTGCATCCTCTGCCACACCAACACCGGGCCCGACGCCGAGGGCGTGCAGGCGGGCCGGTCCCGCAGCTTCGAGAAGGGGCAGAACGCCTTCCCGGCGCCCAACCTCACCTACCTCGCCACCCGAAGCGTCTTCGCCGGCGCCATCCTGGACCTCAACGAGGAGAGCCTGCGAGACTGGCTCCGGGACCCCGAATCGGTCAAGCCGGGGAACCGCATGTCCCAGCTGGCGCCCGTCTACACCCAGCCCGGCCAGCGGCTCACCGACCAGGAGATCGACGCGCTGGTGGCCTATCTCATGAGCCGCAAGCCCGCAGCCCAGGGCCCGTAGCGAGGCGAGCCGCCCACGGCCGTACTGGCACAATGTATGGGAGCGACGACCAACGCCCTCTAGCGAGGGAGTCCACTATGGCGACGATAGCAGGAACGCTCGGAGGGGTCCTCCGCCGGCCCACGTCCGTCGAGGGCGTCTGGGGCTGGGTGACCACCGTCGACGCCAAGCGCATCGGCATCCTGTACGGGGTGACGGCGCTGATCTTCTTCCTCGGCGGCGGCGTCATGGCGCTCCTCATGCGGACCCAGCTCTCGCAATCGGAGCTGGACATCGTCGCCCCGGACACCTTCAACCAGCTCTTCACCATGCACGGCACGATCATGGTCTTCCTGGTGATCATGCCGCTCAACGCCGCGTTCTTCAACTTCATCGTCCCCTTGCAGATCGGGGCGCGCGACGTGGCCTTCCCCCGCCTCAACGCCCTCAGCTACTGGCTCTTCCTGGGCGGCGGTCTGCTGCTCTACGCCAGCTTCATCACCGGGGGCGCGCCGGACGCCGGCTGGTTCTCCTACGCCAACCTCACGGAGCCGGCCTACTCCGCCGGCCACGGCGTCGACTACTGGGCCGTGAGCCTCCTCGTCCTGGGCATCGCCTCCACCATCGCCGCCCTCAACTTCATCGTCACCATCATCAACCTGCGGACCAAGGGCATGAACTTCTTCCGCATGCCGGTCTTCGTCTGGATGACCTTCGTGGTCTCAGTCCTCATCGTGCTGGCGATGCCGGTGATCACCATCGCCCTGGTCCAGCTCCTGTACGACCGGATCGTGGGGACGAGCTTCTTCCTGCCCTCGGGCGGCGGCGATCCGGTCCTGTGGCAGCACCTCTTCTGGTTCTTCGGCCATCCGGAGGTCTACATCCTGATCATCCCGGCCATGGGCATCGTCTCGGAGGTCCTGCCCGTCTTCGCCCGCAAGCCCCTCTTCGGCTATACCTCCATCATCATGGCGGGCGTGTTCATCGGCGTCACGGGCTTCGCCGTGTGGAGCCACCACATGTTCGCGGTGGGCCTGGGCCCCATCCCCAACGGCTACTTCGCCACGGCGACAATGATGATCGCCGTGCCGACGGGCGTGAAGGTCTTCAACTGGCTGGCGACGCTCTGGGGCGGCCAGCTCAGCTTCAAGACGCCGATGCTCTTCGCCCTGGCCTTCGTGGGCTTGTTCACCATCGGCGGCATCAGCGGCATCATGCACTCGTCGCCCCCCACGGACCTCCAGCAGACGGACACCTACTTCATCGTGGCCCACTTCCACTACGTGCTCTTCGGCGGCTCCATCTTCGGCATCATGGCGGGCCTCTACTACTGGTTCCCCAAGATCACGGGCAAGATGCTCAGCGAGGGGCTGGGCAAGTGGCACTTCTGGCTCATGTTCATCGGCTCCAACATGGCCTACTTCCCCATGCACTTCCTGGGGCTCTGGGGCATGCCCCGGCGGATCTACACCTACGACTCGTCGCTGGGGTTCGACGCCGTGAACATGGTGGTCACCATCGGCTCGATGATCATGGGCGCGTCCTTCCTCTTCCTGGTCTACAACATCGTCAAGAGCCTGCGGAGCGGCCCGCCGGCGGGGAACGACCCGTGGGACGGCCACACGCTGGAGTGGAGCATCGCCTCGCCGCCGCCGGTCCACAACTTCGACGAGCTGCCCACGGTGCGGAGCAACCGGCCGTGGTTCGACCAGAAGCACCCGGAGCTGGCGGAGAACCCCGCACCGGCGGGCGAGGCCCAGGAGCGGCCAAAGCGCCACCGGCATATCCACCTGCCCAGCCCGTCCTACTGGCCGCTCGTGATGGCCGCGGGCTTCACGATGGCCGCCTTCGGGCTCATCTACGCCCGCGAGCAGGGCGCGGCCTTCATCGCCCTGGGCCTCGTCATGACGACCGTCTCCATCTACGCCATGCTCCGCGAGCCGGCCATCGCCGAGACGACCCACCACTAAAGAGGGGCCCATGGCTCAGCAAGCCACACACGTCCAGATCGATCCGGCGCTGGAGGACGCCCTCGAGCACCATCGCACCAGCACCGGCCAGAGCCACCGGAAGCTCCTCATGTGGACCTTCCTGGGCTCCGACTGCATGTTCTTCGGCGCCCTCATCGCCACCTTCCTCGTCTACCAGAACAACCCCGGCGACGGCCCCCCGCGCCAGGAGGTCCTCTCGAACCTGATGCTGGTGAGCATCATGGCCTTCGCCCTCCTCTTGAGCAGCTTCACCATGGTGCTGGGGCTCTCCGCCGCCCGCCGGGGCGACGAGAGGGGGATGCGCCTCTGGCTGCTCGTGACGGCGTTCTTCGGCCTTTTCTTTATTGCCTCCCAGGGGTTCGAGTTCTTCCAGTTCGTGCGCGACGATGGCCTGACGCCCAAGACCAGCCCCTTCGGCGCATCGTTCATGACGCTCACCGGCTTCCACGGCGCCCACGTCACCGTCGGCATCATCATCCTCGTCTCCCTGGCCTTCATGGCGCGCCTGGACCCGAAGGCGAAGGCGCCGGCCTACGCCACCATCCTGCCGGGCTTCCTGCGCTGGCTCTCGGGCGTGCCCAGGCGGCCCCAAGACAAGCCCCTGGAGGCCCGGCCGCGGCACCGCCGGTTCCTGGCCTTCGTCCGGCGCCAGGCGGAGCCACCCCCCGCCGCCCCGCCCGTCATCACCTCCCTCGAGGAGTTCGAGACGGAGCGCGTCCGCGAGGACCGCATCTTGAACATCGAGATCGCGGGCCTCTACTGGCACTTCGTCGACGTGGTCTGGGTGGTCATCTTCACCGTCGTCTACCTCTTCACGGGCAAGCTGGAGGGCGTGGCCAATGGCGGCTAGCGGCGAGCACTGCGCCAAGTGCGGGCACCACAACCCCGCCGGCGCCCGGTTCTGCAATAGCTGCGGCGTCCGGCTGGAGGAGGCCCATCCCGCCCCCGCCCCGGCGCCCATGGGTCCTGTCACGGTGCCCGCCTCGGCCCTCCCTGTGCGCAAGGCCAGGGAGGAGCACGAGGCCTTCCACCACACGCGCACCTTCTACGGCTACGTCTTCATCGCCCTCGGCATCATCACCATCGTCGAGATATTCCTGACCCAGAAGGGCCCGCCCGCGTTCTGGGTCACGGCGCTCCTGGGGCTCTCCGCCATCAAGTTCGCGCTGGTGGCGATGTTCTTCATGCACCTGTTCGGCGACCGGCGCGTCTTCCAGATCGTCTTCGTGGGGCCGCTGCTCCTGGCGGCCGCCATCGGCGTCACCCTCGTGGGGCTATTCCGGAACTTCTAGAGGAGCGCCTCCCGTGCGACTGCCCGGCGTTCGAACGATCGGCCTCGCGGCGGGCGCGGCTCTCGCCGCCGCGCTCCTGGTGACCGCGTGCGGCGGAGGCGACGCCCAGGGCACACCGACCCCCTTCTCCCTGGGAGGCGACTCCAGGGTCGTGGGCGTCACACCGACCCCCACGGCGGGGCGGCCGCCCACCAGGGCGCCCAAGCCTACCGCGACGGCCGCCGCGACGGCGACGCCGGGCGGGCCCACGGCGCCGCCGCCCACCGGCGGGGCCGCCGCCGGCCGCGACGTCTTTCTCAACAGCGGCTGTACCGCCTGCCACACCATCGATAGCATCCCCCAGGCGCGCGGCTCGCTGGGCCCGAACCTGACCACCGTGGGCGCCCACGCCGGCGACCGCAAGCCGGGCATCTCGGCGGACGCCTACCTCCGCGAGTCCGTCACCACGCCCGGCGCCTTCATCGTCCAGGGCTTTCAGAACGTCATGCCGCCGGGCCTCGTGCCGCCGGGCCCCGACCTGGACAATCTGGTCGAGTTCCTGCTCTCGCTGAAGTAGCGGGGGCTTTGCACAAAAAACCTCTCCCCTGGAGGGAGAGGGTTGGGGTGAGGGGGAAACGCTCCCCTCCGCTTCCGTCAGCATGTTGCGTGGCATCACTTTTTGTGCAATGCCGCCTCGCGTCAGAAGAAGCGCTTGGCCAGGCCCAGGAGCCCCTGCCTCCAGACCGTGCGATGAGTGACGCCCGTCGCGCCCTGATAGCGTGCGTAGTTGGCCAGGTACCAGCGGAAGTTGCGCAGCAGCGCCTCCTTGTTGGAGTACTTGGGCGCGAAGCCCAGCACCCGCTCGGCCTTCTCGATGGAGATGAAGGAGTCCTTGGCCACCGTCTCGTAGACCCACTTGTACAGGGGCGACAGGCGGAGGCGGTCAAGGATGCGCAGAGCCCAGATGGCGGGCGCGGCCGGCAGGGGCCGTACCCTCTTGCCGAACCCGGCCTCGTCGAGGACGGCCTGGTAGTCCTCCGCCAGCGTCGTGAAGAGCTTGGCGCCGATGTTGAAGGTGTCGCTGGCCCGCTCGCGCGGCGCCGTCGTGGCCAGGAGAATGGCCTCACAGAGGTCCTCCACGTCCAAGAGCTGGTAGCGGTTCCGGCCGCTGCCGATGACGGGGAAGCCGCGGCCCTCCCGCGCCCACTCGTAGAGGAGCGCGAAGACGCCCAGACGCTCTGGCCCCACGAAGGACTTGGGCCGCAGGATGGGGACGCACATCCCCCGGCGCCGGTACTCCAGGCAGACCGCTTCGGCGGCGATCTTGGCCTCGCCATAGGCGCCGACGCCCCAGAGCCGGTCGTCCTCGTAGAGCGGATGGTGGTCCGGGATGCCGTAGACGGCGGTGGACGAGATGTGGATGACGCGCTGGACGCCGTGCCGGTGCGCCGACTCGAGCACGTGGCGGGTCCCTTCGATGTCCGTAGAGACGATGTCGCGCTTCGCATAGAGGGGCAGGGCGGCCGCCGCGTGGACGACGATCTCGACGCCGGCCATGGCCCGGTCGACGGCGGCCCGGTCGCGGATGTCCCCCTGGATGGCCGTGACCCGGCCCGCGACGTCCGGATAGTCGAAGGGGGCGATGTCCAGCGATGCGACCTGATGGCCTCGCTGAAGGAGCAAGCGGGCGAGGTTGATGCCCAGGAATCCAGCGCCGCCGGTGATGAGGAATCGGGCCATGGGCGGGGGTCCGGTCGCGTGGCCGGCGCCGGCGAGCCTGCGACGGGACGCTACTCGAACGTGATGGCGATCTTATCCCCGTCCTTGGGCCGGTAGGAGAGGAAGCCGGGGACCTCGTTGTCGTTGATGAGGACGCGGAGCTGGCCGGACTTGCCACTGGGGCACGGGTCGCCGTTGCGGAGCCTCGGGTCGCCAGGCAGCTGGATAAAGTCCTTGCCGATCTTCATGCGGGTGTTGCTGAAGTACTTGCCCAAGGTCGCGTTCTTGCCCGCGAAGGCCGCCGTCGACGGGTGGATGTGGAGGCGCGGGTCGCCAGCGTGGACGTGGATCTCGCTGTGGAACTCAGGTTCGACGTAGCCTTCGCCGCAGACCCCGACGGCGAGATCGGCGTGCCAATGCTGGCCAATGGCGGCGCCACTGCCGCCGCCTCGTCCCGACAGGAGGACGCCGACGACGATAACGCCGGCGACGATGACGCCGCCGCCAAGGATCCACGGCATAGCGCCGCTGAGGGTCGAGCCGCCGCCGCCCTTGCCGCGGGCGGCGAGCCGGGCCCGCCGCTCGGCTCGACCCTTCCCGCCCTTGGCCGCGGACGCGGCCGGCGCCGTCTTCTCGGCTGCCTGGGGCTGGGCCGCAGGAGCCGGGCCCGCGGGCGCCCCAGGCGAGCCCTGGGCTTCGCCGGAGCGTTGCGCTCGTTCTGCCCGCCGCTGCCGCTTGGGGCGGCGCCCGCGTCTGCTCATCGTGCCTCGTTCCTTGTGACGGGAATCACGATACAGGGTACCACGCAGGCCGCGCCTCGGAAAGACGTCGGCGCCACCGGGGCAGGGTTGTTCGGTTGTGCTGGGAACCCTTTCTTGACAGAAAGGTGTTCCCAGAATAATCGAAGGGCCCTGGCTACCGGGGCGGGCGGGTCGAGTGGACGATGACGGACGGGCGGGCGGCGACGGCGGCGGTGGCTCGCGCCCGCGCCAGCCGGTCCTGCGCCGCCTCCTCGCGCCGCGCCCGCTCGGTCGCCTTGCGGGACCAGACCACGCCCGTGGCCACCAGCGCGATGACGAGGAGCGTATCGCCGCCAACCCACATGAGAGCCCCGCCCGACTGCTGATCGTCCAGGGGCGACAGGCCCCACAGCCGCGGCGGTGTGGCATACGCGGTGTACAGGAGATCGTGGCGAAGGGTGATGTAGGCGCCCAGGTAGATGTTCTGGAAGAGTGTGCCGAGGATGACGAGCCCCCGCAGGGGATAGCTGAGGCGCGAGCGCAACGGCCGGGGATCGATGAGCACCCACCACAGGAGCAGCGATGAGCCATAGAAGGTCAGGTGCTGGAAGATGTGCAGCGCGCCGTTCTCGACGGCCGCGTCGTAGGCGCCGCCGAGGAGGTGCCAGCCCCAGTTCACGCCGGTGAAGGAGCCCCACGCGACGGCCGGGTGGGTGACCGCGCCGTAGGCCGCGCGGGCCCAGCGGCTTCGGAAGAGGGGCCGGACCGCCCGCTGGCGGAAGCGCCGGGGCAGGCCCAGGAGGATCGGCGTCGTGGGCGCGCCCAGGAGCACCAGGATCGGCACCAGCATCATGATGATCAGGTGCTGCACCATGTGCATCGTGAAGAGATCGTCGGCGAGGGCATCGATGGGCGAGGAGAGGGCCAGGAACCCCAGGAACAGGCCGGTGTAGAACGACCAGACCCGCAACGGATGCAGCGGGCGCGGGCGGCGCGAGGTCCAGGCCCGCAGGCCCCGGGCGTAGAGGACGCCGGGCAGCAACACGACAACCAGCGCCAGCGGGTCGAAGGACCACTGGCGCAGGACGTCCAGCGCCCCTTCGCTGGAGCCGGCGGCGTGGGCGAGGATGCTCGGTGAGATCGGCATCGTCAGTCCGTCTGTCTGCCCGCGCGCCCGCCACCGGCAGGCCCTGCCCTGAGCCTTCCCGTACGGGAAGGCTCAGGACGCGGCGCCGGCGGCCTACCGGGCCGGCTTGACCGCCTTCACCTTCACACTGGCGGCGGCGCCGTCGCACCCGCCCGCGCCGAAGGGCCGCTCCTCGAGCGTCTCGATACGGTCGAACCCGGCCGCGCCCAGCTTGGCCAGGTAGGTCTCCTTGGGCAGGGCGCCGCCGACGCACGCCGTCCACTGGCGCAGGTCCGCCGCGACCGCCTCGGGCAGGTCGCCCGTGAGCACGACGTCCGAGACGCACAGGCGCCCGCCGGGGCGCAGGACGCGGAAGGCCTCGCGGAAGACGGCATCCTTGTCCGGCGAGAGATTGATCACGCAGTTGGAGATGATCACGTCCACCGAGGAGTCTTGCAGCGGGATGCGCTCGATCTCGCCCAGCCGGAGCTCGACGTTCGTCAGGCCCAGCTTATCGCGGTTCGCCGTGGCCAGGGCGACCATCTCCGGCGTCATATCGAGCCCGATGACGCGCCCCTGGGGTCCGGCCTCTCGGGCGGCCAGGAAGCAATCGATACCGCCACCGCTGCCGAGGTCCAGCACCGTATCGCCTGGACGAATCTCGCTCAGGGCCAGAGGATTGCCGCACCCGGCGGAGGCCTGGGTCACGCTCTCGGGCAGGCCTTGGAGCTCGCCCTCGCCGTAGAGCGCGCTGGCGTTGCCCGGCCCGCAGCAGCTCGCCGCCGAGCGGGCGACGGCGCCGTAGCGCTCGCGCACCGCCGCCTTGATGGCGCCAGCGTCGTGCCTCGCCGAGGCGGCCCGGACCCGCCGTTTGTCCGTCACCAGCTCGATGGGCTCGGCTCTGGCGTCGCCGCAGCAGGCCTCGCCCGCGCCTTTCGCCTCTTGAGTCGTCATCCCTTCCTCCTCTTTCCGGCCACCAGGCTCTTGAGCTCGTCCATCTCCGCCTCGATATCCCGCTGCCGCCGGGCGATGAGAAAAGTGTAGCCGAAGATGGCGGCGATGACGATGGCGAAGACCACGTAGACGACGGTAATGCCGCTCATCGGTGCGTTACTCCTCGAGCGCCGCCCACAGCTCCTCGATCTCTTCCTTGGCTCGCTCCACCCTGATGCGGTGGATGAGGAGGTAGGCGAACAGGGTGACGAACGCGGCCAGGGAGACGATGAGGGTGATGGCCATCTCGCGCGGCATGGAGGCCGGCTCCGGATGGATGCCCCGCCACAGATAGACCGAGACGAAGACCAGCGGGATGTCCGCGAACCCGATGATGCCCAGCACGGCCCCGAACCGGGCCGCCCGCTCCCTGTCCTGGGCCGCCTGCCGCAGCATGATGTAGGCCACGAAGATGAGCCACAGGATGAAGGTGAAGGTCAGCCGCGGCTCCCATTGCCAGAACGACCCCCAGGTGGCCCTGCCCCAGAGTCCGCCGCTGACGATGACCAGCGTGGTGAAGAGGACGCCGATCTCGGCCGCTGACCGCGCGACGATATCGAAGGTCATGCGCCGTTTCCACAGATACAGAGCGCCGCTGGCCGCGCAGATGGCGAAGGAGAGGTAGGCGGCGGCGGCCATGGGCAGGTGCACGTAGAAGACGCGCTGCGGCTCCCCCTGGATCAGCTCCGTCGGAGCGTAGAGCATCGCCAGCCCCATGCTCACGGCCACGAGGGCGAAGGCCGCCAGCCCCAAGAGGTCCAGCGGCCGGACCTCGAGGCGTCCGCGCGGGCGCGGCAGCGTGGCGGGCCGGGCTACGGTCATCGGCTCCTCTCGATCGCCGCTCGCTAGCCCCAGTCCTCGATGACGTACTCGAAGACGAGGAACGAGACCACCAGGTACACGATATCGAACGCGATCAGGATGTTCACCCAGGACCAGATGGCCGACCAGGGCTCGCCATCCATCAAGAGCCCCGTGGCCTTCACGCTCCCGATGATGATGGGGACCAGGATCGGGAGCAGGAGCACCGGGAGCATCACCTCCCGGGCCCGGGTGTTGACCGCCATGGCGCCGAAGAGCGTCCCCACGGCGGCGAATCCGACCGTCCCCAGTATTATGACAGCGATGATCTCCCCCCTCAAGGCGGGGACGCCGAAGAACGACTCGAAGACCGGGACGAGGACGACCTCCGCCAGGCCGACGAAGACGAGGTTGGCGATGAGCTTGGCGATGTAGATGGCCCCCCGGTCCACCGGGCAGAGGATCAGGCCCTCCAGGGAGCCGCGCTCCCGCTCGTGAGCCCAGGTCCGCCCGAGGCCCAGGGTCCCGGCGAAGAGGATGGCTACCCAGAGGACGCCCGGGGCCACCAGGGCGAGAGTATCGGCCCGCAGCTCGAAGGCGAAGTTGAAGACCGTGAGGGCCAGGACGCCAAAGACGAGCATGGCGGCCATGCTGTCCTTGGTCCGGAGCTCGATGGCCAGGTCCTTCCACAGAAGGGCGCCGACCTGCCGGGCGTAGCGGGCGGTCCGCGACCGGGCCCGCGGGGCCGGGCTGGCGCCGGCCGCCGGGGCCTCGCGCTCCATCGCCCGGCCCGCGGCGGGCTGGCTAAGCTGCCGGTCCATGGCGACCGTAGAGCTCCTCGAAGCTGGCCAGGTCGTGGCCCTGGCACAGGCCCTGGCTCGCCACCCGGCCGGCGGCGAGGATGACGAAGCGCTGGCAGTGACGCAGCCCCAGCCGGACGTCGTGGGTGGCCATCACGACGGTGCGCCGGCCGCCGCCCTCCTTGTCGAGCCACTCGCCCAGCCGGGCCGAGGCCTCCTGGTCCAGGCCCGTGTCCGGCTCGTCCATGAGCAGCAGATCGGGGTCGTGCAGGATGGCACGGGCGATAGCCAGGCGCTGCTGCATCCCGCGCGAGAGGGTCCGCACGCGGTCGCGCCGGCGCCCTTCGATGCCCACCTGGGCCAGGGCGGCCTCCGCCCGGCGGCGCACGTCGTCCAGCTCGAACATGCGGCCATAGAACAAGAGGTTCTCCTCGGCCGTCAGGTCCTCGTAGAGATAGGGGTTGTGGGCGACGACGCCGATACGCCGCCGCAGGGCCTCGCCGGCGCGCCGATAGTCGGCGCCGTCGATGGCGATCTGCCCGCGGGTAGGACGGGTGAGGCCAGCCAGGATGCGCAGGAGCGTGGTCTTGCCCGAGCCGTTGTGGCCGAAGACGGCCAGGCGCTCGCCGGGCGCCACGTCCAGGTCGATACCGCGGAGGGCGAGCGTCCTGCCGAACCGCTTGGTCAAACCCCGCGCCCCGAGAGCGGCGGCGGAGCCCGCACGGGCGCCCGGGCCGGCGCCGTTCCGAGTCACGCCACGCCCTCCCCCGTCTGCTCTCGGATCAGCATCAGCACGTCGGTCAGGCGGCCCCGCTGGCGGAAGCGCAGGCGCTCGTAGTCGGGCTGGCCGACGCGGTCCGTCTCGCGGCGGTCCTCGAGCTCGGCCAGCGCCGCCACCAGCTCGTGCCGCTCGCGCTCCAGCGCGTCCAGGCCAGCCAGAGAGATGCCCACGTACCCCGGCAGGCCGGGGTGGCGCCGCCTTCGGACCACTATAGCATAGGAGAGGGCGGTCGCCAGCGCCACGGCCATGGCGCCGACGACGGCGCCGCGCAGCGCCGTGTCCAGCGACGGCCCGCCGTCCCGCAGGGAGACGAAGCGCGGCAGCTCCGAGAGGCGCAGCGCCAGCACGTCGCCGGGCGCGATCCGGCCACCCGTGAGCAGGACGTGGGGCCTGCCTTCGATATCGACGGGCCCCACCAGCTCGAGGCTGGCGCTGGCGGCCCTGGGCCCGCTGGCTGGCAGGACCACCTGCACCGAGTCCACCCGGTAGGCGTAGAGCCGGCGCAGGGTCAGGGCCGTCTCCGTGTAGGGCACGGCGTAGGTGAAGACGAGCTCCTGCTCGCCCGGCGGCAGCGGCGCCAGGCCGATCATGCCCCCCGGCGCGGCCCGCGCGCCATCGGGCTCGAAGCCGTGGCCCAGGCTCACGTTCACCACCCCATCGGGCAGGGGCAGGCGCACCGAGCCGCCGGCCTGCGGGTCGGTGAACAGGCTCCCCACGAAGGTGCGCCCGCTCTCGTTGACCACCGTCACCACCTCAAGAAAGGTGACAAAGCCCTGCTGTGGCTGGCTCTCCGGCACGGCGATGCTGGCCCGGCGTATGAAGATGCCGGCATCGGCCGTCGTCGTCTCCCAGACCGAGACCTCGACGGGCCCCGGCTCGCGCACGAGGTCGATGGCGCGAGAGCGGTAGGCGACGTTCTGGTATCCCGCCTGGACGAAGTAGCGGATGTCCGGATGGACCTCCAGGCCCTCGAAGCGGAAGCGGCCCTGGGCGTCGGTGCGGCCCAGGGTCTCGCTCTCCTGCGTCATGCGGCGGAACGTGCGCAGGGTGAGGGGGATGGCGCCGATGGGCGGACCATCGGGCGTGGCGTTGACGACCCGGCCCTCGACGACGCCGGTCTCTTGCGCCCGGACGCCCGCCGGGGCCCAGAGAGCGGCCACGACGGCCAGGCCCGCCAGAAGGACGAAGAGCCGTCTCATGAACTCATCCCGAAATTCCCTCCCCCTTGATGGGGGAGGGTCAGGGTGGGGGTGAAACCTGATGATCTGATGATCCGCATTTCGGGATAGCTTCATGCCCGCCGCCGCACCGCCGCCGGCGCGCCCTCGTCCGGCGCCTCGGCCTCGGCATCGCTGGCCCGGCGGGCGCGCACCTCGCGCACCTCGCGATCGATCACCTCGTCGAGGCCCGCGGCCGCCCGGTCCAGCGCCCGCAGGACGGCGATGACCTGAGACTCGTAGTCGGCCCCCATGCGCCGGTGCTCCTCCTCGCTCACGTTACCGAGCTTGCGGTCGTACTCCAGTTCGGTCATGGCGGCGAGGAGCGTCTCGCGCCGGTCGAGGAGCCCCTGGACGGCGGCGGGCGTCCCGGCCAGGCCCCGGCGGGCGCTCGACCGCATCCGCCGCGCCAGAGGGTAGAGCACCGCGGCCAGCACGCCGGCGACGAGGACGGCGGCGACGAGGACGGTCATCTCACGCGCCTCACAAGCCCTGATCCTCCAGCGCGCGCCGGATGCGGTCGCGGTAGTGGGCCAGCTCGGCCTCGGTGAGCTCCGGCGGCTGCCCGGCGGCCTGGGAAGCGCCCCGGGGCCGGCGCCGCCGCCACACGAGCAGATAGACCAGGCCAAACCCGGCCACGATGGCGACGCCCGGGAACCACCAGACGGCCGAGGCCAGCCCCGTCGTGGGCGGCTCGCGGAGGACGAAGTCGCCGTAGACGGAGCGGAAGAAGGCCATGATCTCCCTCTCTGACTTGCCCTCGTCGAGGAGGGTGCGGACCTTGTCGCGCATCGCCACGGCCACCGGCGAGGGCGAATCGGCCACGGAGGTCCCCTCGCAGACGGGGCACTGGAGCTTGCCGGCGATGCGGCGCACCTCCGTGTTGCTGGCGTAGGCATGGGCTTCGCTCCCCGGCACGAGGGCCCCAGCGAGCGCCACGACGAGGAGCGCGAGCAGGGCCAGCGCCCCGGCCTGATGCCAGAACTCATCCCGAAATCCCCTCCCCCTTGATCGAGGCGATAGCTGCGAGCCGCGAAGCAGGTGGGGATGAAACCTCATCTGATGACCCGCATTTCGGGATAGCTTCGTCATCTCACGCCTTGCCGGGCAGCGCGCCACGGGGCGCCCGCGCCCCGACAGGTCGGAGCGCCGGCCGCGGCTCCGGCCACATGGCCACCAGCGCCCCGAAGAGGAAGACGACGCCGCCGATCCACAGCCACATGACCAGCGGGTTCACGAACATCACGAAGGTGGCCGCCTCCTCGTCCCACGCGGCCAGCAGCACGTACAGGTCCTCCTTGGGCGTGCTCCGGATGGCGATGCGGGAGGTCGGCTGGCTCTCCATCGCGTCGTAGACGACGCGCTTGGGGTGGAGCACGTCCGTGGGCCTCCCGTCGCGGGAGAGGTCCAGCGTCGCCTCCGTCACGCGCGAGTCCACGCTGCGCCTCTCCTGAATGCCACGGTAGACCAGCGTGTAGTCGCCGACGGAGGCCGACTCGCCGGGGCGCAGGGTAACGTCGGCGGTCTCCTGGTGCAGGTTGACGCCGATGACGCCCAGGGCGATGAGCAGGACCCCCAGGTGCACGATGTAGCCGCCGTAGCGGCTCCGGTTGGAGCCGATCATGCCTGCCAGGGCCTGATGGTAGCCCTCGCCCGTCGAGGCCCGGCGGGCGCGCACACCCCGGTAGTACTCCAGCACCACGACGCCGAAGACGAAGGCGCAGGCGCCGACGCCGGCCACCGTCCACGGGTTCGACACGCCGAGCACCGCGACCATGATGATGGCCCAGAGGAGCGCCCCGAGGAGCGGGCCTCGGAAGTTCCGCCGGACGCTCTCCCAGGTGGCGCTGCGCCACGCGAGGAGCGGCCCCACCCCCATGAGCACCAGCAGGCCCAGGAAGAGCGGCCCGTTCACTTTCTGGTAGAACGGCGGCCCCACGGTGATCTTGGAGCCCTGGAAGGCCTCCGTCAGCAGCGGAAAGATCGTCCCCCAGAACGTCGCGAAGGCGATGCCCACCAGGACTAGATTGTTCAGCAGGAAGCTCGACTCCTTCGACACGATAGAGTCGAAGCGCTGGGTGGCCTGGAGCATGGGCAGCCGCCGGAAGAACAGGACAAGGGAGCCCGCCAAGGTCACGCCCAGGAACGCGAGGAAGGACGGGCCCAGGGCGGAGAGGGCGAAGCTGTGGACGGAGTCCAGGAGCCCGCCGCGGACGACGAGGGTCCCGAAGATGGCGAGCGCAAAGGTGGCCAGGATAAGCAGCATGTTCCACTTGCGGAACATGCCGCGCCGCTCCTCGACGATGACCGAGTGCAGGAAGGCCGTGCCCGTGAGCCAGGGGAGAAAGGCCACGTTCTCCACCGGGTCCCAGCCCCAGAAGCCGCCCCACCCCAGCACGTGGTAGGCCCACCACGCGCCCAGGAGCAGGCCCGTGCCCAGGATCGCCCACGCGGCCAGCACCCACGGCCGGGCCGCCCGCAGCCACTGGCTATCGAGGCGTCCGCTCATCATCGCCCCCATCGCGAAGGCGAAGGGGATGGTCCAGGCCATGAAGCCCAGCACCAGGAAGGGCGGGTGCATGAGGAACCCGGGATCGCGCAGGAGCGGGTTGAGGCCGCGGCCATCGGGCAAGGGGACGGCCAGGCGCTCGAAGGGATTGGTCAGGAAGACGAGCACCACGAGAAAGAAGAGTTGGACGAACATCATCACGGCCATGGCGTAGGGGAGCACCGCCGGCACCCTCCGGCGGTTCAGCCAGACGGCCAGGCCCGAGAAGACGGCCAGCCCCGCGGCCCACAGGAGCAGCGAGCCGGCCTGGCCCCCATAGACAGCGGTCAGGTTGAAGTACCACGGCTGGGCGCGGCTCGAGTTCCCGGCCACGAAGGCGACGCCAAAGTCGTGGGTCATGAAGGAGTAGGCCAGGACGGCCATGGCGGTGAGCATGAGGAGGCTCACCGCCAGGACGGCGTTCCGGGCGCTGGCGACGAGCTCCGGGATGCCCCAGCGATGTCCCGCCGGCGCCGCAACCACGACGTAGGCGGCGGCCACCATCGCCAGGGTCAGCGCCACGAAGCCGAGATCGGATGCGTGCATGGCCTTCCCTCAGGCCCTCCATCGCCGGGCCCAGCCCGAGCCACCCCCGACGTGTCGGGGCGTCACTTCGAGTAGTCGCGGTCCTTCACCTGGGAGTGGGGCTTCCCCGGCTGGGCCACCTTGAACTCGGGCGGGTGCTGGGCCAGCAGGTTCGTCGCGCGGAAGAGGCCGCTGGCCTCCCACCGGCCCTCGACGATGACGTCCACCTCGTCGCCAAAGATGTCCGGCACGATGCCCCGGTATTGAATGGGAATGCTGTTGGCCGGCTGGTTGTGATAGATGACGAACTGGAGATTGTTGCTGGCGTCCTTCACGATGGAGCCGTCCCGCACGCGGCCGCCGACGCGGAACCGGTCCCCGTAGACCGCGGGCCCCTTGGCCTTGAGCTCGTCCACGGTGACGTAGTAGGTGAGCGCGCCGCGCAGGCTCGTGCCCACCAGCACGCCGATGGCGGCCACCACGATGACGACGCCCACGAGGAGCTTCTTATTCGCGCCCCGGTACCATCCCAGGAGCCCGCCCCGACCTGTCGGGGCGCTCGCGTCGCCGGGAGGCTGGCTCATGAGATGCCCCCGACCTCGCTTTCGAAGACGTAGACGAGGAGCGCCGACAGGAAGAGAGCGATGAGTCCCAGGATGACGATGAGGCGCGCGGGTGAGAGGTACGACCGCCACCCATGGCGGCCCGGGGCGCCCTGGGCCAGCGACGGCTCCGCCAGCGGCCCCGGCGGACGCGGCCGCAGCCTCCGGCCCAGGCGCGTGCCCAGGTCCCGGGCCAGCACGAACATGGAGAGGGCGGCCACGATCTTCAACGCCAGGACCACGAAGTAGGCCGTGCCCAGCGACGAGTGATCGAGCCGGTCGAGGGTGATGAGGACCCCCGTGACGATGAGGGCGATGATGGAGAGGTCAACGAGGTCGCGAAACCCTCGATTGATGGCCATCTCGAGGCTCCTCGTGGAATCGTTGGCGCCGGTCCTGGGCAGCGCCGGCCCCAGGACGAGCAGGTAGAAGATGCTGCCGCCCAGCCACACCACGGTGGCCGCGACATGAATCCAACGGACTGCGGCGCGGAGCACATCGTAACCGTCCACGGGCCCCTCTGCGGCGCGAGCGGCCCTGCCAGGCCCCCCGAATCCAGTATGTTACGGCTTTCACACACCCCCAGTCAAGGGAACGAACAGGAGTAGCGTCCGGTTTCATCGGGCGGGTAGGCGACCGGAGCGCGCCGCGGCGAGGCCGCTCGCCGGGCCGGTGCTAGAATGGTCGCTCTCGCCGCCCCGATGGGAAACGAGGACGTCGCTTTGCTTTCCATTCGCCTGTTCACGTGGCAGGACCTCCCGGTCTACGCGCGCCTGATCCGCGAGGCGGGCCTGGCCCCGACGAGTCGGGGCCGGCCCTTCACCGGCCGGGACGCGGAGGAGCACCTGCGCCAGCCCAGCCTCCGTCCCGAGCGCGACTGCTTCATCGCGGAGGCCGATGGCGAGGCGGCTGGCTACGCCCTCGTGGCGCCGGAGCTGGCCATCGGCCGCGCCATCATCGAGGGGCTCGTGGCGCCCCAGCGCCGCCGCCTGGGGATCGGGTCGCGCCTCCTGGAGCACGCCCTCGGTCATAGCGCGGCGCTGGGCGCCCGGCTGGCCCACGTCCAGACGACGCCCGAGGCCCGCGGCGCCATCGCCTTCCTGGAGCGCGCCGGGTTCGCGGAGGCCCGCCGCCAGTGGCAGCTGCGCCTGGAGCTCGCCGATCTCCAGCGGGGCGCGCCCGCGTCCGGCCCCGCGCCCGCCGTCCGCCGCCTGCGCCCGGGCGAGGCGGCCCTCATCGCGGACCTCCAGAACCGGGCCTTCGGCGGGAGCTGGGGCTTCGCGCCCAACACGCCCGCCGAGGTGGACTATCGCCTGCGGATAGGAGGCGGCAGCTACGAGGACGCGCTCATCCTGGAGGTCGAGGGGATGCCCGCCGCCTACTGCTGGACGAAGCTGGAGACCCTGGACGGAGAGCGGGTGGGGATCATCTGGATGATCGGCGCGCTGCCGGAGATGCGCGGCCGCGGCCTGGGCCGGGCGATGCTCCTCGCGGGCATCCAGGCCCTGGCGCGCCGGGGGGCCCAGGCCATCGAGCTCACGGTCTACGCCGACAACACGCCTGCCGTCGAGCTCTACAAGGCGACGGGCTTCCGCCCGCGGGGCGAGATCGTCTTCTACGAGAAGCGGCTGTACCTCCCCACCTCGTGATGGACGACACGCAAGGTCTTGCAAGCTTGTCCTTGGTCAAGAGGGGCATACGATGCAACAGCCACTGTAGAGTATTGCTCCTCACCATGGTGACAACCTGTAGGGGCTAGGCGTTATAATTCGCCAAGGTCGTCCTAAGAATCCGACGGCTGTCTCAGGGGAGACTTTATGATCGCGCACGACATCCATCAATTCGTCATTTCCTCCCAAAAATTGCTTGAGGAGGAATATGCTCGCATAAGAAAGCGGGCTCAAGAAGACCCAGGTACTGCCGGGGATCAAGGCGAAGAGAACTGGGCTACGCTCTTGCGGATGTGGCTTCCTTCATATTTCTATGTTGTTACAAAGGGCCGCATCATTACCGAATCGGGCTGGGTAAGCCCACAAGTAGACGTCCTGGTGCTTTCCCCTTCATACCCAAGAATCCTTCTTGACAAGAAACTCTTCCTATCAGGAGGGGTTGCAGCAGCGTTCGAGTGTAAAACCACTCTTCTTGCTAAACATGTTAAACAGGCCGTCGAAACTTCAGCCCAGATACGGCGAAATCTTCCCAAGAGGCAGGGTACACCATTCAAAGAATTGAACTCGCCGATCATCTATGGGCTCTTGGCACACTCGCACTCCTGGAAGAACAAGAGGTCGAGCCCGGTAGAGAATGTCAACGAAGCGCTCTGGAGAGCAGATAATGAGGTCGTAAAACATCCGATTGAATGCATCGACTTTTTAACCGTTGCGGACCTCGCAACGTGGGCCATTAGCAAGATGACATACTTTGGTCCCAAATTGCCATCTTATGATGACACGATGGCAAAGGTCTACGGGCCTGATGGTTCTGCGGATACTGCGTATGTAGCCCATGCTAAATCACAGGACAAACAGAGTGCGAAATGGGAAGAACACCAAATGGAATACTTCTCTCCGCTGGGCGTTCTTCTCTCCTATCTGTATTCAAAGCTTGCCTGGACCTTCCCTGATATGCGTCAGCTAGAGGAATACTTTAGAAAAGCAAATTTACTGGGCAGAGGAAGTGGCAGAACGCGCCTGTGGGGTATAGACATATACTCTGAGGCGATCCGAGATCGAGTTTACAATGGACACCTGAGTAATGGAATAGCGTTTGATGAATGGAGCATTCACTTTTGATTCGGTGTTAGAAAAGGCCTGCCGGACTGGCCTAGAATCTACAGGTGTTGCAGAGGTCAACCCCCCTTAAGCCGTCCAATACCTGCTACCGGGACCAAAAGTAGTGCAGGTATTGCTGAGCTTGTCCTTGGCTAAGCTCGACTGCTGTATGATGGTGGGGCGGCCGGGTGGTTCGAATCCCGTTTGGCCCACCAGCCTTGTTCAATAAACAGAGCTTCACTATTCAGGTGATTTATCTTCTGTTGCTTACCTTCTATAGGCCTACAGCGAGCGGCTCCGCCTGCCGTTGAGAACTGCTAGGAGATTTACGACTGACGACGTAGCCTCCGCACAAAGAGCCGCCATTCGGAAATCGGCTGTTCGTTTGTGCTGAAGCGCTAGGGCAAGCCTTAACGCTGCCTTGGCGTGGGTCCGTGCCTCCTCGTTGGCAGCACCGAGTAGTTCGCTCTCGAAAATAGACTCAAGCATTCTCTTGGCGTCTGTTCTACTGGGGTCAACTGGAACAAGCGCCCCATGCCGGGATGGATCAAAGACGGCTTGCGCGACAGAGATAAGAACTTCTCGGGAGAGAAGGCCAACTGCTTGAAACTGTTCTTCAGAGTTTGCAGTGTCCAGACGGAGTCGCACTTCTTGAAGCTGGCGGTCAACCTTCTGCCAACCTGTTGGCTGTTCAAAGATCTCCGTCCGGCCACCCAGTTTCTCGGCAACGAATACAGGTCGCCCTGATATCTGCTCCCCCTCAACAAGGTGCCATCCGTCTGCTTTAAGTTTCCGATTGTATTCCGCTACCATGTCTTGGCTCCGCTCGGTGTCCGGCCGAACGACCGGGTGAACCGTCTCGCAGAGGAACCTCAAGAACTCCTCGTCGGGTGCCCGAAGCAGATTGAAACGGGCATCATGGAATACCCAGTCGTCCTCCCAGTCATGCCAGTCAATCCGATGCTGGTGGATGTCGCCTGCTGCGTTGCTGAGTCGACCATCGGTGGATGGAAGGTTCGCAAGATCGTACAGGCGCGCTAAGAAGTCATCCTCCTGTAGTCGTCCCGCCCAATCGATTCCCGCCGCGATGATGTAGTCGATGATGGCTCGGCGTGTAACTTCAGAGATGCTGCTGGCCACAGCTTTCACCACACTTTTTCATCATAGGACTGAGATTATTATAGGGCAGTGCTGACGCCATTACACAGGTGACCTCGGCGCATCTAGCAGTTGCCTCAGCCTGGGCACCAGGTCAGGCCGCAGACAGTTCGAGTACTGTCCACAGAGACCCACCAGACAGGATTCGAACCGCTCGTTTTCGCCAATGCTCACACTGGCACGATTATGTTGCAGGTATTACCCGGCGCAAGGTGCCTTGAGGCCAGACAGGCTCAGAGCCTGTCCCTTCCAGGACAACCCTCGGAGCGCGAGACCCGGCGCCGGCCTCAGACGCAGGGGACGGGCTCGAGACGGCCGGCCTCGGAGCCCAGGGCCTGCTCGTAGACCTCGAGGAGCCGTCCGGCCACGTGCGACCAGGTGAAGCGCCGCATGGAGAGGCGGGCCGCCCTGCCGAGACTCTCCCGCAGCGAGTCGTTGCCCAGGATCATCTCCAGCCGCTCGGCGTAGGGCTCGGGGCAGTGCCAGGGCACCAGATAGCCCGTCTCGCCGTCCACCACCGTCGCCTGGAGCCCGCCGACGCGGGCGGCGATGACGGGGGTGCCGCAGGCCATGGCCTCCAGCGCCACCATGCCAAAGGTCTCGTAGAACGATGGGGCGACGCAGACGTCGGCGGCGCTGTAGTAGGCCGGGAGGCGCGCCTGGTCGACGGTCCCCAGGAACAGCAGCCGCTCCCCGATGCCGAGCTGGCCGGCCATCTGGACGAGCCGCTCGAGCTCCGGGTCTCCCTGGGCGCCGCCGATGATCACGATCTGGACGTCGTCCCGGCCGTCCATGGCGGCGACGGCGCGCAGCAGGATATCGATCCCTTTGATGGGCTCCATCCGGCCCACGAAGAGGACGACCTTCTTGCCGGTGAGGCCCAGGGCCTGGCGCGCCTGGGCCCGGTCCAGAGGCCGGAAGAGCTCCTCGTCGAAGCCGCAGGGGACGATGGCGCACCGCTCCGGGTCGGCGCCGTAGAGCCAGGTGAGCTGCTCCCGCTCGCTGGGGCTCCCCGCGACGATGCGCGCCGCGCGGTCCGCCACCATCTGCTCGGTGGCGATGCGCTGCCCGGCGTCGGGCTCACCGGCGCGGACGAGGCGCTGGACCTTGCCCAGGGTGTGGAAGCTGGCGATGGCGGGCGCGCCCCACCGCTCGGCCAGGGCCAAGGTCGCGGGGCCGGAGAGCCAGTAGTGGCCGTGGACCAGGTCGTACCGGCGCTGCTCGGCCGCGAGGAAGGCGTCCAGCTCCCTGGAGAACTCGGGGAGCCAGTCGTAGAGGGCCTTCTTGGGCGCGCCCAGGGGACCCGCTCGGAGGTGGACCACCCTCGCGTGCTCGCCGATGGGGACGACCTGCGGGTCCTTGGGATCGTGGGTGCGCGTGAAGATATCGACGCAGACGCCGCGGCGGTCCAGCGCCCTGGCGGCCTCCCGCAGGAAGACATTCATCCCGCCCGTGTCCCGCTCGCCCAGGCGGGCCAGGGGACAGCCGTGCACGCTGACGAACGCGACCCTCACCTGGCGACTCCTTTCGCAGCGGCGAAGCGCCGAGACCCACGTCTTATGATGCACATCCGGCGTCCCAGGATGCGCTGCCACCGACAGGTCGGGGCTACCGGCGAAGGGTCAGCCGGAAGAGCTGCGTGTCCTCCGCACCCAGGTCGTACTTATACGCCTCCGCGCCGCGAAGGAAATGGAAGACCCGCCGCCCTCGTTCGATGGCCTCTTTGAGGACGAGGGCCTTCAGGAGCAACCCGGCGCTCAGCGGCGCGTATCTCGTATTGTACCCGCTGTTGTAAAGGAGGACGGCGCCGCCGTAGTCGAAGCAGAGGGACGCGGCCACCTTCGCCCCATCCAGCTCCAGGAAATAGAGGCGCAGGAGGCCTTCGGCCGCCATGGCCTCCGCCAGGCGGTAGAAGAAGCGCTCGCGCTCCAGCGTCATGAACTGGGCCTTCTCCTCCCGGCTCTGTTTGAGCAGGTCCAGAAAGAGCGGCAAGCGCTCGGGCAGATCAGCGGGGGCCGTGGCCGTTTCGACGCGGACCTGGCCGGCGGCGCTCAGGCGGCGCAGCTTGCGCCGCAGCTCGTGCCGGTCCTTGCCGTCGAGCCCCTGCAAGTAGTCGTCCCAGGTGGCAGGCAGGGCCTTGGTGGGGCTGGAGCCGTCGGGACCCTGCTCGGCGCGCCACTCCCGCTGGCGGGCCAGGTCCGGGAGCATCGCCAGGGTGGGCGTGCCCTGGACGAGCCCGTCGAGCTCCAGCGTCTGCCAGCCGCAGCCCTCGGCGTGCTCCAGGAGCGCGCGCAGGCAGGCCTCGAGGGCGCCGGGCGCGGCCACCACATCGTGGTAGTCGCACACGTCCGAGGTCGCGATGAAGCGCACGGCCCCGCCGCTGCCCATGAGGGGGGCGATGCCCAGGAGCTCGCCGCCTTCGCGGAAGGAGAGCAGGCGCAGCTCCTCGGACGTGCGCAGGACGGACCACCACGCCCGCAGCCACGAGGGGTGGGTGAAGACGGAGCCCGTAGCGGCCCGGGGCGCCAGGGCGCGCCACCCCGGCTCCAGGGAGTCGAACGTCTCCTCCCGGACCTGGAGCGTCACCGCTGGTCGTTGAGGAGGGCGAGGAACTCGGCCCGGGTGCCCTGGTTGGACTCGAAGCAGCCGCGGACGGCCGAGGTGACCATCTGGGCGCCCGGCTTCTTGATGCCGCGCATGGTGATGCAGAGGTGCTCGGCCCGGACGACGACGGCCACGCCCTGCGGCTGGAGCGCGCTGGCGATGGTATCGGCGATCTGGGAGGTCATTCGCTCCTGGAGCTGCGGGCGCTTGGCGAAGATCTCGACGACGCGGGCGAGCTTGCTGATGCCGACGAGGCGCCCGTTAGGCAGATAGCCCACCGCCACCGTTCCGAAGAAGGGCAGGAGGTGGTGCTCGCACATGGAGTAGAAGGGGATGTCCTTGAGGACCACCATCTCCTGGTGGCCCTCCTCGAAGCCCACGGTGAGCTCGGCGACGGGATCGGCCTGGATGCCCGCGAAGATCTCGCGGTACATCTCGGCGATGCGCAGGGGCGTCTCGGCCAGACCCTCCCGGCGCGGGTCGTCGCCCACCGCCTTGATGATCTGCCTCACCGCATCCTGGATAGCTTTCAGATCCAACCAATCAGCTTCGTACGTCATGGCATGCATCCCGCTGGGCCACGCAGCCCGCGAACGCCCCAATCTACCAGAAGACGCTTGGGGGCACAAGCATCGCGCCGGCCCCGATGGTTATTGGAAAGAGGAGGCTACCGGTAGCCCAGGACCGCCTCGACGGACTCCAGGTCCGCAGCGGTCTCGACCAGGTCGGCTGGGATATGCTGCGTCGCCGTCTCCGGGTCCTTGAGCCCGGTGCCGGTGATGACGCAGACGACGGTCTTGTCGTCCAGGCCGGCGCCCTGGCGCGCGAGCTTCATGAGCCCGGCGACGGCGGCGGCCGAGGCCGGCTCGGCGAAGACCCCCTCGTGGCGGGCCAGGAGCCGGTAGGCCTCCAGGATCTCGGCGTCGGTCACCATATCGATGGCGCCGCCGGACTCGTCCCGGGCGGCCACCGCGCCCTTCCAGCTCGCCGGGTTGCCGATGCGGATGGCCGTGGCGATGGTCTCCGGCACCTCGATGGGGTGGCCGCGGACGATGGGCGCCGCCCCCTCGGCCTGGAAGCCCATCATGCGGGGCCGGCGCGTCGCCCTGCCCAGCTCGTGGTACTCCTTGAAGCCTTTCCAGTAGGCGGTGATGTTGCCGGCGTTGCCCACGGGGATGCACAGGAGGTGCGGGGCGTCGCCCAGGACGTCCACGATCTCGAAGGCCGCTGTCTTCTGGCCCTCGATCCGGTGCGGGTTCACCGAGTTCACCAGGGCGACGGGCCGGAC
>CAZKTO010000025.1:0-36502 GCA_964555685.1 uncultured Dehalococcoidia bacterium | reverse complement strand
GGTTGCCCCAGATGGGCGGGCACGGGGGCCCGCCCCTACGGGCGATTTGTTCACACCCTCTTCAGCATGACATGTAGTGTCACGCCGGGCGCGTTCCAGGAGTACAACATGCGATTGCCCTGCGGTCAACGGGGCCTACGCCGGTCTCTGCCGCGACCCCGTGCTATACTGGCGCCCGGTACTCTCGACAGGCCGTTGGGAGGACGCGATGCCCCGCCCGTGCGAAGGCCTTCGGGTGATCGATTTCAGCCAGAGCTTCCCCGGCGCGCTGGCCACCATGGTCCTCGCCGATAGCGGCGCCGAGGTCACCAAGGTCGAGCCCCCTGGCGGCGACCCGACCCGCCGCCACTACGCCTCCATCATGTGGCACCGGGGCAAGCGGAGCGTCGTCCTGGACCTCAAAACCCAGGAGGGCCTGGCGCAGGCGCGCGCGCTGGCCGCCGGGGCCGATGTGGCCATCGAATCGTTCCGGCCGGGCGTCGCCGAGCGGCTCGGCATCGGCTACGAGCCGCTGGCGAAGGGGAACCCCGGCCTCGTCTACTGCAGCATCAGCGGCTTCGGTCGCGCGGGCCCCCTGGCCGGCCTCCGCGCCTACGAGCACATCGTCCACGCCAAGGCCGGCCGCACCGACGTCTTCTTCGGCATGCTCCCCAAGGACGGGCCCATCTACTCGGCGCAGCTCCTGGCCAGCTACGGCGCCGCCATGCTGGCCGTCCAGGCGACGATGGCCGCGCTCATCGTCCGGCGGCGCTCCGGATTCGGCCAGCGCGTCGAGACGAGCCTGCTCCACGCCCTCACGTGCTACGATCTCTCGGCCTTCCTGAACTGGCAGCTCTCGCAGCGCAACGGTGCGCCCATCCGGCGAGGCTATCCCGGCGGCCCCATCCCGCCCTACATGACGGCCCGCACCAAGGACGGCCACTGGCTCCAGTTCGGCAACCTGACCGTCGATACGCTGCGGAACTTCATGCGCGCCGTGGGCCTCGAGGCGATGATGGCCGACCCGCGCTACGCCGGAATGCCCAAGTACGCGGACCCAAAGGACGAGGCGGCGGTCCAGCGGGCGGTCCTGGCCAAGATCCTGGAGGGAACGAGGGACGAGTGGATGGAGCTCTTCATGCGGTCCGACGTGGCCGCGGAGCCCTTCCGGACGACGCAGGAGGGCCTGCAGCACCCGCAGGCCCTCCACAACGGCAACGTCGTCGAGCTCGTGGACCCGGCCGCCGGCCCCACGAAGCAGCTGGGGCCCATCGGTATCTACGCCGGGACGCCCTCGCGGCCTCAGGGGCCGGCGCCGGCGGTGGGCCAGCACGCGGCGCAGGCCCTGGCAGAGGCCAAGGGCACCGGCGCCCAGCCCGCGGGGCGCAACGGTCCCACCAGCGGCGGACCGGCCCATCCCCTGAGCGGGATGCTCGTGCTGGAGCTCGCGTCCTTCATCGCGGCGCCGTGGGCCACGGCACTCCTGGCCGACCTGGGCGCCCGGGTCATCAAGGTCGAGCCCCTGACCGGCGACCTCTACCGGGCCATCGGCTTCCCCAGCATCTCCAAGACGCTCCAGGGCAAGGAGGCCATGAGCCTGGACCTCAAGGACCCGCGGGCCCAGCGTATCGTCCACCAGCTCGTGGCCAAGGCGGACGTGCTGCTGCACAATTTCCGGCCCGGCGTCCCCCGGCGCCTCGGGATCGACTACGAGACGGTCCGGAAGATCAAGCCCGATATCGTCTACGTCTACGCCGGGGCCTACGGCTCGACGGGCCCCCACAGCCACCGGACGGGCTTCCACCCCATCGCGGGGGCCATCACGGGCGGGCCGCGCTATCAGCTCGCCCAGGCGGTCCCGCCCACGAACAGGCCGATGACCCTGGACGAGGTCCAGGAGGTCAGCAACGTCCTCCGCAGGTCCAATGAGGTGAACCCCGACCCCTCGGCGGCGCTGGCCTGCGCGGCGGCCACGATGGTGGCGCTCTATCACCGGGCCATGACGGGCCAGGGCCAGTACCTCGAAACGTCGATGCTGGGCGGCAACCTGTACGCGAACGCCGACGATGCCCTCTCCTACGCGGGCAAGCCGGAGCGCCCCCTGGCCGACGCCGGGTTCAATGGCCTGCATGCCCTCTATCGTCTCTATCGGGCCAAGGCGGGCTGGGTCTTCCTGGCCGCGCCCAGCCAGGAGGAGTGGGAGGCTCTGGCCGGCGCCCTCGGGCGAGGCGACTTGGTGGCCGACGGGCGGTTCGCCGACGCCGAGGCCCGTGCGATGCACGACGCGGCCCTCGCCTCGATCTTGGAGGGCGTGCTGGCCGGGCGAACGGCCGGGGAGTGGGAGCGGCTCCTGACCGCGCGGGACGTCGCCTGTGTCGAGGCGCTGGAGGGCGACCTGGGCCGGTTCCTGAACACGAGCCCGTGGGCAATGGACGCCGGGCTGCTGGCCCCGGTGGAGCACCCGGCCCTGGGCCGCTACCTGCGCCACGGCCCACCCTTCATCTTTTCGGCGACGCCCGGGCGGGCGGGGCCCACCATGTACCTGGGCGAGCACAACCGGGCGATCCTCACGGAGCTGGGCTACACGGAGGCCGCCATCGCCGAGCTGGAGCGGCAGGGCGTGGTCCTGGCCCCCACGCCAGCGCCAGCGCCGGCCCAGTAGCCCCAGGCCAAGGCCCGCGCCTACTCGGAGAAGCGCTCCTCTTTCCAGGGGTTGGCGTCGTTGTGGTAGCCGTGGACCTCCCAGAAGCCGGGCTGGTCGTCCTTGGTGAACTCGAGCCCGCGGAGCCACTTGGCGCTCTTCCATGCGTACCGCTTGGGGACGATGAGGCGCAGGGGGTAGCCGTGGTCCGGCGCGAGGGGCTTGCCATCGTGGTTGTAGGCGATGAGCACGTCGTCGTCGATGAGGATGTCCAGGGGGAGGTTCGTCGTGTAGCCCCCATCGCAGTGGGCGATGGCGAACTTGGCCTCGGGCTTGATGGTGACGAGCTTCATGATCTCCCGGATGTGGACGCCCTCCCAGGTATTGTCCAGGCGGCTCCACTGGGTGACGCAGTGGAAGTCGGCGCAGACGGTGGTCTTGGGAAGCGCCATGAACTGGTCGTAGGTCAGGGTAACGGGCCGCTCCACCTCGCCGAAGAGGCGGAAGGTCCAGCTCTTGCGATCGAACCGCGGCGTGGCGCCATAGGTCAGGACGGGGAAGCGGTCGGTGACGAACTGGCCCGGCGGGACACGGCTGCGCTCTGGCATCGGCTACTCCTCAGGATTGCGCCCGGGGGCCTCCGGAGCCCTCACCAGCGGTCTCATGCGATTGGATGCGAGCCGGGCTTCCACGGATGCGGCGCCGGGGCTACGGCTCCCAGGCCTCGGGCCCGATGAGGGGGACGAAGCGGCAGCCGCCCAGGCGGCGCACGTCCAGCCGGACGCCGGTCTTGGTGCCCAACAGTAGCTCTTGATCGGAGCGGCCGCCGACGGGGATGACGATGCGCCCGCCCTCGCCGAGCTGGTCGATCAGGGCCTCGGGGATCCGCGGCGCCGCCGCCGTCACGATGATCCCGTCGTAGGGAGCGCCCTGGGGCCAGCCCAGTCCTTCGCCCGCCACGTGGACGGTGATGTTGCGCAGCTCGAGGGCGGCCAGGCGCTGGCGGGCGGAGGCGGCCAGGGCGGGCTTGCGCTCGACGGAGATGACCTCCCGCGCCCGCTGGGCGAGGACGGCGGCCTGGTAGCCGCTGCCCGTGCCCACCTCCAGCACGCGCTCGCCCCCGGAGAGAGCGAGGGCCGAGGTCATGATGGCGACGATGAGGGGCTGGGAGATGGTCTGCCCCTCGCCGATGGGGAGGGCCTCATCGATATAGGCGAGGTGCCGGCAGGCCGGCGGGACGAAGAGATCCCTGGGCACCCGCCGCATGGCCTCGATGACCCGTTCGTCGCGGACCTCGGCGCGGAGGCTGGCGAAGAGGCGCTGGGCGGGCGTGGCGGCGGCGCGCTCGGCGGCCGCGGCTCCGGGCGGGCGGAGGGGCGGGAAGGGCTGGCCGGGCCGGGCCGTCGCCGGGTTTTGATAGATGACGAGCCAATCGTTCATGGTGGTCACTCTATACAGGCACTATAGCATAGGGCTCGGAAGGGGGGCAATCAAAGAGGGTGGGGGAGCCGCCCGCGATCGTGTTGACTATCACAAGTAACTGCGATAATCTGGGTAGTCCCTTGGCTGGGGCCACGAGCTTTACGTAGATTTTAGGAGATTTTTGACGGTGGTGCGCGCGACGGGAAACCGGTGGCTCTCCCTGGGAGAGGCCTGCGGGATGCTGGGAGTCAACCAGGCGACGCTCCGCGTCTGGGCCGATTCGGGTCGGCTACGCACCTTCCGGACGCCCGGCGGGCATCGCCGCTTCTCCCGCGAAGATATCGCCGCGCTGGTCGAGAGGGCGCCCCCTCGGGCGCCCGCCCAGCAGGCGAACGGCTGGCCCGAGGCGGCCCTGGACCGCATGCGCCGCCGGCTGCGCCGCCGCAGGGGGCAGGGCGAGGACTGGGATCAGCACTTCGATGAGGAGGGGAAGGGCCGCATGCGCGTGCTGGGCCGCCGCCTCCTCGCCCTGGCCAACGACTACGTCTCCCAGAAGCGGCGCCGCTCGGATCTCCTGGAGGAGGCCCGCTTCCTGGGCCTGGAGTACGCCCGGGAGCTGGCCGCCGGCCACGTGAAGCTGGCCGACGCCATCGCCGCGTTCATCTACTTCCGAAACGCCCTGCACGACGCCATCGCCTCCGCGCTCTCGCCCGCTGGGCGAGCGCCCGGGGCGCCTGGACCCCAGAGCGCCGGCGCCGGCCGCTCCGGGCTCTGGAGCGACGTGCTCACCCTCGAGGACACGGTCCTCCTGGCCATCGCCGAGGCCTACCAGAAAGCCTGAGGCCCCCAAGGAGGTCGCCCTGAACGCCGAAGCCACCACGACGGATACCCAGCGGGCCCCTGGGAGCGACCTAGAGCTCCTGGACCGCAAGCTCCTCAATATCCTCCAGTCCAAGTTCCCCCTGGCGGAGCGGCCCTACCTCGAGATCGGGAAGCGCCTGGGGCTCTCGGAGGAGGAGGCGATCGAGCGCATCGGCCGGCTGCGCAAGAAGCACGTGCTGCGCCAGATCGGCGCCATCTTCGACACGCGCAGGCTGGGCTACAAGAGCACGCTCGTGGCGATGCAGTACCCGCCGGAGAGGATCGCCCAGGGCGCCCAGGTGATCAACGGGCACCCCGGCGTTAGCCACAACTACCAGCGCGATCACCCCTACAACCTCTGGTTCACCCTGGCCGTTCCGCCCAACGAGAGTATCGAGGAGACGGTGGCCGGCATGGCCGCCCGGTCTGGGGCGCTCCGCTACCGCATCCTGCCCACCCTGCGGTTCTTCAAGGTCGGCGTCAACTTCGACATGGTGAGCCAATCGGGTAACTCGGACCGGGAGGTTATCGGCCGGACGCCCAGCACGGAGCGGAGCGCGGTGCCCCTCACGGACCGGGAGATCGCGGTGGTCAAGGAGCTCCAGGAGGATCTGCCCGCCGTCCCGGAGCCGTTCAAGCCCATGGCGGAGCGCCTGGGCATCACGACCCAGCGCCTCTTCGAGCACGCCAACGATTTCATGGACCGGGGCCTCATGCGCCGCTATAGCGCCGTGCTCCACCATCGCCGCGCCGGCTTCCGCGCCAACGCCATGGCCGTCTGGCGTGTCCCGCCGGAGCGGGCGCAGGAGGTGGGGGCCATCATGGCCAAGTCTCCCAGCGTCAGCCACTGCTACGAGCGCCCCGTCTACGACGACTTTCCCTACTCCCACTACACCATGCTCCACGCCACGACGTCCGAGCAGTGCGGCGCCATCGCCCAGGAGCTCGCCCAGGCCACGGGCGTCTCGGACTACATGATGCTCTTCAGCACCCGCGAGTTCAAGAAGACGCGCGTGCGCTACTTCGTCTGAGGCGCGGGGGGATTACCAGCATGCCCAGCTACTATCCGGCCTTCCTGGATCTGACGGGACGCCCGTGCGTCGTTGTCGGCGCGGGCGAGGTGGCCGAGCGGAAGGTCGCGGCGCTGCTCCGCGCCGGGGCGCGCGTGACCGTCGTCAGCCCTGAGGGGACGGAGGAGGTGGCCCGCCTGGCGCAGGGTGGCGAGATCGCCTGGCGCCGCCGCGCCTACCAGCCGGGTGATCTGGCGGGGGCCTGGCTCGCCATCGCCGCCACCGACGATCCGGCGGTCAACCGCGTCATCGCCCAGGAGGCCGAGGAGCGCCGCGTGCTCCTGAACGTGGCGGACCGGCCCGCCCTGTGCAGCTTCATCGCCCCCTCCATCGTCCAGCGGGGCGACCTGACCATCGCCATCTCGACCAGCGGCAGGAGCCCGGCCATGGCCCGCAAGGTGCGCGAGGAGATGGAGCGTCACTTCCCGGAGGAGTATGGCGCCCTGCTGGACGTGGCGGCCGCCGTCCGAGAGCGGCTGCTCAAAGAGAGCGCGCGGCCGCCGGCCGAGCGCTGGCAGCAGGCCCTCTCGCCGGAGGTCCTGGCCCTCCTCCGCGAGGGACGGCGCCAGGAGGCCGAGGGCCTCGTGCTGCGGACGCTAGCGAGGGACTAGGGACAAGGGACTGGGAGCAGGGAAGAGGGTAAGGAAACGAGCGTGCAGACCGTCGTCGTAGGGGTCAATCACCGGACGGCGCCCGTCGAAGTGCGGGAGCGCCTGGCGCTCCTGCCCGAGGAGCTGCCGCCGGTCCTGGCCGCCCTGGGCCGCCGCGCGCCCGAGGGCGCCATCCTCTCCACCTGTAACCGGACGGAGGTCTACGCCATCTGCCCGGACGCCCAGGCCGCCGCGCCGGGCCTCGTCGATCTCCTGGCCTCGGTCCACGGCCTCGCGCCGGACGATATCCAGCCGTACGTCTATCGCCACGGCCAAGAGGCGGCGGTCCGCCACCTCTTCGCCGTCGCCTCGGGCATCGACTCGATGATCCTGGGCGAGACGGAGATCATGGGGCAGGTGCGGGGCGCGCTGGTGGCGGCCTCGGAGGCGGGCCAGGTCGGCAAGACCCTGTCGCGCCTCTTCCACCACGCCCTGCGGACCGGGCGCCGGGCGCGGGTCCAGACGGCCATCAGCCGTCACGGCCTCTCGGTAAGCTACGCAGCGGTCCAGATGGCGCGGCAGGTCTTCGGCGGCCTCGAGCGCTGCCGGGTGCTGGTGATCAGCGCCGGCGAGGCGGGGAAGCTCACGGCCAAGACGCTCAAGGACTCGGGCGCGGGCGAGATCGGCGTCGCCAACCGCACGCGCGAGCGGGCCGCGGCGCTGGCCCAGGATCTGGGCGGGCGCGTCGTCGGCTTCGAGGCTATCGGCGAGGTCCTCGAGGACTACGATATCGTCATCAGCGCCACCGCCTCGGCCCAGTACGTGCTGCCCGCCGGCACGGTGGCCCGCGCCATGGAGCGCCGCGCCGGCCGGCCCCTCTGCCTCGTCGATATCGCCGTGCCGCGCGACATCGACCCTGAGAGCCGCACCGTCCCCAACGTCTATCTGTACGATATCGACGACCTGGAGGCCGTGTCCCTGGACAACCGGGCCGAGCGGCAGCGGGAGGTGGTCAAGGTCCAGGCCATCATCGATGAGGAGGTGGCGCGGTTCATGGCCTGGCTGCGGGGGCTGGAGGCCGTGCCGTTTATCAAAGCGCTGCGCCACAAGGCCGAGGAGCTGCGCCTGCGCGAGCTGGAGAGGAGCATGGCCAAGCTCCGGCACCTGGCTCCCGAGGACCGGGCCCGCATCGACGCTCTGACCCAGGCCATCACGCGCAAGCTGCTGCACGACCCCATCGTCGCCTTGAAGAGAGAGGGCAAGAGCAAGGGGCACATCGACGCGGCGTGGGAGCTCTTCGCGCTGGACCGCGACTAGCAGGCGCGCCCCGACCTGTCGGGGGCGGTGGCGTCCGCGCCGGAGGGGGGCGGTGGTCCTTGTCTCTGCGCTGGGAGGCGGAGATGCGGCTCGTCGTGGGGACCCGTGGCAGCCCCCTGGCCCTGATCCAGACCCGCTGGGCCGTGGAGCGTCTCCGGATGCGCTTCCCTGGGACGGACGTCGTGCTGCGAGCGATCCGGACCCAGGGCGACGCCCGGCCGGACGCGCCACTGGCCTCCATGCCGCGGGGTCTCTTCGCCAAGGAGCTGGAGATGGCGCTGGAGCGGGGTGAGATCGACCTCGCCGTGCACAGCTTCAAGGACCTGCCGGCGATCCTTGCGCCGGGCTTCGCCGTGGCCGCCATCACGGAGCGCGAGGACCCGCGCGACGCGCTGGTGGCGCCGCGCTACCGGGGCCTCGACGATCTGCCGGAGGGGGCGACGCTGGGCACCAGCAGCCCAAGGCGAGCGGCGCAGCTCCGGGCCCGGCGACCGGACCTCCGGGTTGTGCCGGTGCGGGGGAACGTCGGCACGCGCGTCGCCAAGGCAGAAGGCCCCGGCCTCGATGGCGTGGTGCTGGCCGCCGCGGGGCTGCATCGCCTGGGCCTCCACGCCCGCATCACGCAGTATCTCGACCCGGAGGTCTGCATTCCCGAGGCCGGCCAGGGTGCCCTGGCCATCGAGACGCGCGCCGGGGACCGGACGGCGCAGGAGATAGCTCAGGCGGCGGACCACGGCGAGACGCGCGCGGCGGTGACGGCCGAGGTGACGGTGGTCCGGGCGCTGGGAGGAGGCTGCACGGTGCCTATCGCCGCCTTTGCCCAGGTGGGCGGCGGCGTCATCCGCCTGCGCGCCATGGTCGCCGACGCCGATGGGCGGAGGGTCGTCCGCGCCGAGGCGACGGGCCCCGCCGGCGACCCGGAGGCGGTGGGACGGACGGCGGCGGAGCGGCTCCGGGCGCTGGGCGCCGGCGAGCTGCTATCGGGCGGCTCGCCCCGAAAGGGGGCGCCGTGACGGTCTCCGGCGGCAGGGTCTACCTGGTGGGCGCGGGCCCCGGCGATCCCGGTCTCATCACCGCCAGGGGTCTGGAGGTCCTGCGCCGCGCCCAGGTCGTCGTCTACGACCGGCTGGTGAACGAGCGCTTGCTGGCGGAGGCGCCCGGCGGCGCTGAGCTGGTCTACGCCGGCAAGGGCCCCGAGGGGCATGTCATGGAGCAGGACGAGATCAACCGGCTCCTCGTCCGGCGGGGCGCCGAGGGCAGGCTGGTGGTGCGACTCAAGGGCGGCGACCCCTTCGTCTTCGGGCGCGGCGGCGAGGAGGCCTTGGCCCTGGCGGCCGCGGGCGTTCCGTTCGAGGTGGTGCCCGGCGTCACCTCCGCCATCGCCGTCCCCGCCTACGCGGGCATCCCCGTGACCCATCGCGATATGGCATCCTCGTTCGCCGTCATCACGGGGCGAGAGGACCCGGCCAAGGAGTGGTCGCGCATCCGCTGGGACAGGCTGGCCGGGGGCGTCGGCACCATCGTCGTCCTCATGGGCGTCGAGAGCCTGGATGAGACGGTGGCGCGCCTCGTGGAGCACGGCCTGCCGTGGTCGACGCCCGTGGCCGTCATCGAGGGGGGCACGGAGCCGCGGCAGCGCACCGTCGCCGGCGTTCTGGACGATATCGTTCAGCGGGCCCGGGAGGCGCGGCTGCGGCCCCCCGCCGTCACCGTCGTGGGCGAGGTGGTGCGGCTGCGCGAGCGGCTGCGCTGGTTCGATAACCGCCCGTTGTTTGGGCGGCGGGTGCTGGTCACCCGCTCGCGGGCCCAGGCCAGCGCCCTCTCGCGGCGGCTGGAGGAGCTGGGGGCCGAGGCCATCGAGGTCCCTGCCATCGAGGTGCGCCCGCCCGAGGACTGGTTGCCCCTGGACCGGGCCATCGCCCGGCTCCCGGAGTTCGCGTGGATCGTCTTCACCAGCGTCAACGCCGTCGATTCGTTCTTTGGCCGTCTGGATGCGGCGGGGCGCGACGCCCGCGCCCTGGCCGGCGTGCGCGTGGCCGCCATCGGGCCTGCCACCGCCGAGGCGCTGCGCGCCCGGGGCCTCCGGGCCGACTACGCGCCCCAGCGGTTCACGACGGAGGCGCTGGCCCAGGGCCTGGCCGTGACGCCGGGTGCCCGGGTGCTCCTGCCGCGGGCCGACATCGCCCCCGAGGAGCTGGTGCGCGACCTCACGGCCCGGGGCGCCGCCGTCGAGCAGGTGGTGGCCTACCGCACCGTGACGCCCGAGGGCTCGCGGGAGCTGGCCCGCGAGGCCCTGGCCGGAGGCCGCGTGGACATGGTGACGTTCACCAGCTCGTCCACCGTCCAAAATCTCGTCTCGCTCCTGGGCAAGGAGGCGCGGGCGCTCCTGAGCGGCGTGCCCGTCGCCAGCATCGGTCCCGCCACGACCCGGACGGCGGAGCGGCTGGGCCTGCGCGTCGCCGTGACCGCCCGCGAGCACACCATCCCCGGCCTGGCGGAGGCCGTTTTCGAGGCGATGCGGTTCGGGACCAAGGAGGGCTGAGATGGCCGCGAGCTTCCCCGCGCTGCGTATGCGCCGGCTGCGCCGGACCGAGCCCCTGCGGAGGCTGGTGCGGGAGACGACGCTTTCGGCGGGCGATCTTGTCTACCCGCTGTTCGTGGCGCCCGGCCGGGGCGTGCGGCGCGAGATCCCGAGCATGCCGGGCTGCTTCCAGCTCTCGCCCGACGAGGCCGTGCGCGAGGGCGAGTCCGCGCTGGCCCTGGGCGTGCCCGCGGTCATCCTGTTCGGCCTGCCGCCGCGCAAGGACCCGGACGGCTCCGAGGCCTACGCCGAGAACGGCATCGTCCAGGAGGCCGTCCGGGCGCTCAAGGGCGCGCTCCCGGAGCTCATCGTCATCACGGACGTCTGCCTCTGCGAGTACACCGATCACGGCCACTGCGGGCTGGTGGAGGGCGGCGAGGTGGAGAACGACCGCACCCTGGAGCTCATCGCGCGGACGGCCCTCTCCCACGCCCGCGCCGGCGCCGATCTCGTGGCCCCCTCCGACATGATGGACGGGCGCGTGGGCGCTATCCGCCCGGCCCTGGACCGGGAGGGCTTCGAGCGGGTGCCCATCATGTCGTATGCGGCCAAGTACGCCTCGGCGTTCTTCGGGCCCTTCCGGGACGCCGCCGGATCGGCGCCCCAGTTCGGCGACCGGCGGGGCTACCAGATGGACCCGGCCAACGCCCGGGAGGCGCTGCGGGAGATCGAGCTGGACATCGCCGAGGGGGCGGACATCATCATGGTGAAGCCGGCGCTGCCCTATCTGGACATCATCGCCCGGGCGCGGGAGCGCTTCGGCCTGCCGCTGGCTGCCTACAACGTGAGCGGCGAGTACGCCATGGTGAAGGCGGCGGCGCGAGCGGGCTGGCTGGACGAGCGGGCGGCCGTGCTGGAGGCGCTGACGGGGATCAAGCGGGCCGGGGCGGACATCATCATCACGTACCATGCGAAGGACGCGGCCCGGTGGCTCCGGCCAGGGGCCGGCGGCAACCTCTAGACGCTGGTTCTCGATGTAGGAATTAACGTATTGACAAACTTACTAATATAGTAGTATCATGCAATTCGCCCGGACCGAACGGTTCAAGCGCGCCTATCAGCACCTGACGGCTCAGGAGCAGGAACGGCTGAAGAAGGCCCTTACGCTGATGGCGGAGAACCTGCGGCACCCATCGCTTCAGGTGAAGAAGATCAAGGGCACAGCCAGGGTCTGGGAGGCGCGGGTCAGCCTCTCCTGCCGAATGACCTTCGAGTTCGATGGTGAGACGATCATTCTGAGGAACGTTGGGGAACACGATGCCACGCTCAAGAATCCGTAAACAGACCGCTCCGCAGATCAAGGAGACGATGGCGGCCTACGCCGTCCAGGCGGCGCCGTCCCTGACCAAGGTGACGCGGCATGGGCAGATCACCCTGCCCTCGGACGTGCGGCGCGCCCTCGAGATCGAGGAGGGGGACCTCATCGAGGTCCAGGTAGAGGGGGACCGGGTCATGCTGACGCTCAAGCGCCTGGTGGACAAGAGCCAGGCTTACTTCTGGACGCGAGCGTGGCAGGCCGCGGAGGCCGAGGCCGAGGGGGACATCCGGGCCGGCCGGGTGAAGCGCTTCCCTTCGGCCAAGGAGCTGTTCGAGGACCTGGACGCCTAGGCGGTCAGGGATATCGCCGGTTGTGACGGCTTGGCCGATTCGGTAAGCTCCTGCTGCGCGGCACACGAGGCCTGTCCGGGGTGATGCAGTGAAGAAGACGTTTTCGACCGTGGTTGAAAAGCGCGGCCGGTGGTACGTCGGCTACGTTCCAGAGGTGCCAGGCGTGAACACGCAAGGCCGGACGCTCCGTGAGGTGAAGGAGAACCTGCAGGAGGCCCTTCTGCTGGTGCTCAAGGCAAGGAACGAGTTGGGGCAGCCGGCGCGCGTATACAGAGGCACCATCGTGGTCGAAGTCTGATCGTGAAGCGGTCAGACCTGCTGCGCCACCTCCACGTTCACGGCTGTTCTCGTGAGTTGAGCCAGGCTTACTTCTGGACGCGAGAGTGGCAGGCCGCGGAGGCCGAGGCCGAGGGGGATATCCGGGCCGGCCGGGTGAAGCGCTTCGCCTCCGCCAAGGAGCTGTTCGAGGACCTGGATGCCTAGGCGATCGGAGCGTCTCTTTCAGGAGGCTCAGGGGCTCATCCCCGGCGGCGTCGATAGCCCCGTGCGCTCCTTTCGGGGCGTCGGCGGCGTGCCCCGGTTCATCGAGCGGGGCCACGGCTCGCGCATCGTCGACGCCGACGGCCGCGAGTATATCGACTACGTAGGCTCGTGGGGGCCGCTGATCCTGGGCCACGCCCATCCGCGCGTCGTCGCGGCGCTCCGGGACGCCGCCGGGCGCGGCACGAGCTACGGCGCGCCGACGGAGCTCGAGAGCCGTCTGGCGAGGCTCGTCATCGAGGCGGTGCCATCCATCGAGCGGGTCCGCTTCGTCAGCTCCGGCACCGAGGCCTGCATGAGCGCCATCCGCGCCGCCCGGGCCTTCACCGGCCGCGACCGCATTATCAAGTTCGATGGCTGCTACCACGGCCACGCCGATGGCCTGCTGGTGAGGGCGGGCTCGGGCGGCGCGACCCTCGGCGTGCCCGATAGCGCCGGCGTTCCGGCCGCCTACGCCCAGCTGACCATGGTGGCGCGATACAACGATGCGGCCTCGGTGGAGGCCCTGCTGCGGGCGCACCCGGGCCAGGTGGCCGCCGTCATCGTCGAGCCGGTGGCCGCCAACATGGGCGTCGTTCCGCCCGCGCCAGGCTTCCTGGATGCGCTGCGCCGCCTGGCCGATGCCGAAGGCGCGCTCCTCATCTTCGACGAGGTGATCTCGGGGTTCCGCCTCGGGCTGGGTGGCGCGCAGGGGCTCTTCGGCGTGTGGCCCGATCTCACCTGCCTGGGCAAGATCATCGGCGGCGGGCTGCCCGTGGGGGCCTACGGCGGTCGCCGCGACGTGATGGAGGTGGTCGCCCCCCTGGGCCCCGCCTACCAGGCCGGGACGCTCTCCGGCAATCCGCTGGCCATGACCGCCGGTATCGAGACACTCACGCTCCTGCGAGAGCCCGGCGCCTACGAGCGGCTCTCGTCGCTGGGCCGGATGCTCGAGGCGGGCCTGCAAGAGGCCGTCGAGCAGGCGAGGGCGCCGGCGTGCGTCACGCGCCAAGGCTCGGTCCTCACCCTGTTCTTTACGCCCGGCCCGGTGACCGACTGGGAGTCGGCCGCGCGCTCGGACCGGCAGCGCTTCGCCGCCTTCTTCCATCGCATGCTGGAGCAGGGCATCTACCTGCCGCCGTCCCAGTTCGAGGCCTGGTTCGTCTCCCTGGCCCACACCGAGGACGATATCCAGCGTACCGTCGAGGCGGTGCGGACGGCGCTGCGGGGGTAGGGGCTCGCAAGGCCCGGGAGGGGATGGGCTCTGGCGCGCGGCGGCGCGCTCAGTGGGAGGGACGGATGGACTTCAGCCTTCCGCCAGAGCTTCTGGAGTTCCAGCGGCGCGCTCGCGATTTTTACGCCCGCGAGATGGCGCGGGAGGAGGCTCCCCGTCACCGGGACCCGTCCGATCTGACGGGCTACGACGAGGCGTTCGAGCGGGACCTGCTGCGGCGCGCGGGGGCCGAGGGCCTTCTCGGCGTGACGCTGCCGGAGGTGTACGGAGGGGGCGGAAAGCCCTTGCCGTGCAAGGCCATCGCCGACTTCGAGGCCTCGTATCACGGTGCTCCGGCCGTTGATACTGCGGTGACGCTGGCGGCGGCGCCGCTTCTGGCCTTTGGCAGCGAGGAGCAGAAAGGGTTCTTCGTCCCAAGGATGGCCCGGGGCGAGGTGACGTTCTGCATCGCGTATACGGAGGCAAGGGCGGGAAGCGATCTGGCGGCGCTGGAGATGCGGGCTGAGCCGGACGGCGATGGCTTCGTCCTGAACGGCGAGAAGGTCCTCGTCACCGGGGCCCACAAGGCGGACTACTGCCTGACCCTGGCGCGGACGGACCCCTCGGCAACCCGGCACCGGGGGATCAGCATGTTCATTGTGCCCATGGCCACGCCGGGCGTCGCGCTCCGCCGGCGCGAGACGATGAACCGCTGGACGCTGAGCGATATCGCCTTCGCCGATGTCCGTGTGCCTGGGGGCACGCTCCTGGGGGCGCTGAACAATGGGTTTGTGCAGGTGGCCGCGGCGCTGGCCGCCGAGCGCTCGGGCGCCTTCCACTACGGCTGGGCGCATCGCAGTCTGGACGAGCTGGTCGCGTTCTGCCGGCGGACGCGGCGGCAGGGCCGGCCACTCAGCCAGGACCCGGTGGTGCGGGCGAAGCTGGTCTGCCTCCAGATCGAGCTCTGGACGGGACTGCGGTTCATGAGGCGCGTGATGTGGATGCAATCGCTAGGGCTGGCGCCGGGCTATGAGGCCTCCGTCAACAAGGTCCACGCTACGGAGCTGCTCCAGAAGATCGCCGGGGCGGCGGCGCAGGCGCTCGGGCTGTACGGCGGGCTCTTGCCCGGCTCGCCGGGCGCTCCCATGGGCGGAAGCGCCGCCTATGAGGCCATCGAGCGGGTCCACGGCACCATCGGCGCCGGTACCAGCGAAGTCCATCGCAACAGCATCGCCCAGCGAGGGCTGGGCATGCCGCGCTAGCGGCCGCCTTCTGATACAATCGCCGGGACCAGGGTGGGCTGGCCCTCCATGAACGCAGCAGGCGAACGCAGAATCATCTCGTCGGACGACCACATCCAGGAGCCACCGGACCTGTGGTCGCAGCGGCTGCCGGCGCGTCTGCGCCCCATGGCGCCGCGCCTGGTGGAGCTGCCGGGAGGCGGCCAGGGGTTCCAGATCGCGGATCAGCCCCCGCGGCCCCTGGGGATCCTGGTGATGGCGGGCCGCCCGCCGGGCGAGATCAAGGACCGGGGCCTGACGTGGGCGGACGTGCCCAAGGGCAGCTACGATGCCGCGGCGCGCCTGCGGGACATGGACCGGGACGGCATCGAGGCGACGGTCCTGTACCCCAACATCTGCCTCGACCCCATGATGGACCAGGTGCGCCTGCCACCCGAGCTGGCCCGGGAGGTCTACCGGGTATACAACGACCACCTCTCCGATTTCTGCCGCACAAGCCCCGGCCGTCTGGCGGGCGCCGCCCTGGTGCCGATGGACACGATCGAGGACGCGGCGGCGGAGCTCCAGCGGGCGGCCGCTCTCCCAGGGATTCGGGCGGCGCTGCTGCCCATCATTCCACCCAGCGGCCGGGAGTGGAACGACCCGTACTTCGAGCCCTTTTGGGCCGCCGCGGCCGAGACGGGCCTCCCCCTGAGCATCCATGCCGGCCGTCCGCGGGGTCTGCCGAACCGGAGCCAGGTAATGCGGATGCGCGCCGGCCCCGCCGTCTACATGCACATCGGCCCGTTCAGCACGGCCGAGACCCTGGCCTACATCATGTGGACGGGCGTCTTCGATCGCCACCCCCGCCTGCGGATCGTCTCGGTCGAGGGGGGCATCGGCTGGCTGGCGTTCTTCAAGGAGCGGGCCGAGCGGGTCTATCGCAAGCACGCCAGCTGGACCGCGCACGGGATCCGGACGAGACCGTCGGCATGGTTCGGGACGAACCTCTTCGCGACGTTCGAGGAGGACGCCGCGGGCCTCCATGCGGTAGAGCTCATCGGCGCCGAGACGTTGCTGTGGGCGTCCGACTACCCCCATTCGGAGACGACGTGGCCCCGCTCGCGCGAGGCGATCGCGGCGCAGTTCCGGGACGTTCCTGCGGCCGTGACGGACAAGATCGTGGGCGGCAACGCGGCGCGGCTGTACCGCCTCTAGGCGCGTCACCGGCGGCCAGAGGTCACGGCGCCCCGACACGTCGGGGACGTTCCCCACAAGCGTCTGCATCGTCTTGAGGCGCTTCTACGAGATGCGGTATACTACGCCCACTCTTTCGGGGGTGCCCCATGAAGCTGTCGTGTCTGCAGGAGAACCTGAGCAAGGGTCTGGCCACGGTGGGCCGCGCCGTCGCCACCCGCACGACCCTCCCCATCACGAACAACGTCCTTTTGGCCACGGAGGGGGGCCGGCTGAAGCTCGCGGCCACCAATCTTGAAATCGCCATCGTGACCTGGATCGGGGCCAAGATCGAGGACGAGGGGGCCATCACGGTCCCGGCCCGCGTCCTGGGCGAGTTCGTCAACTCCCTGCCCAACGACAAGGTGGCGCTCCAGCTCCTGCCCAAGACCAGGGCCCTCGAGCTCAAGTGCGCGCGCTTCGAGGCGCGGCTCTCCGGCATGGATGCCGACGACTTCCCGCCCATCCCTGAGATAGACCAGGGCGCCGTGGCCCGCATCGATAGCGACGTGCTGCGGCAGGCCATCGCGCGGGTGGCGCTGGCCGCGGCCACCGAGGACTCCCGGCCCGTGCTCACCGGCGTTCACGCCGAATTCGATGGCGATACGCTCACGCTGGCCGCCGCCGACGGCTTCCGCCTCTCGGTGGACAAGGTCTCGCTGCGGGAGGGCGTCGAAAGCAAGGTCTCGGTCATCATCCCGGCCCGGGCGCTGCAGGAGGTGAGCCGCCTCATCGCCGACGCCTCGGACCCGGTGACGATCACCGTGAACCCGGCCAAGAGCCAGGTCCTCTTCGCGGCGAAGGACGTCCGGCTGATCTCGCAGCTCATCCAGGGCAACTTCCCGAACTTCTCGCAGCTCATCCCCCAGCAGCACACCACGCGGGCGGTGGTGGACGCGGAGGAGTTCCTGCGGGCGACGCGCGCCGCATCGATCTTTGCCCGCGACGCCAGCGGGATCGTGCGTCTGCAGATGACGCCGGGCGATAACGGGGCGGGCCGCCTGGCGGTCTCGGCCAAGGCCGAGGAGGTGGGCGACGATCTGGGCGAGATCGACGCGAAGGTGGAGGGGGCCGAGGCCAAGATCGCCTTCAACGCCAAGTATCTGACGGACGTGCTGGCGATCCTGGGCAAGGGCGAGGTGGCGCTGGAGACGACCAGCCCATCCAGCCCGGGCCTGATCCGGCCCGCCGGCGCCTCCCAGTTCATCCACGTCGTGATGCCGATGTTTGTTCAATGGTGACACGACCGGCCATGTTCCGAAGGCGTCAGGGCGCGGCGGTTTGACCAGCGCCCCGACAGGTCGGGGTAGAACACCCGCTGGAAGTGCCGGACGACAGCCTCGGCGACCGCCGCGCGCGGGGGCGCGGCCGCGCCCCGGAGCCGCTGCATGGAGGTCACCCGCCGGCCCCGGTTCCCGCAGGTGACGATGGAGTCGAAGGGGCGCAGGTCCGGGTCCACGTTCAGGTTGAAGCCGTGGGTCGTCACGCCCCGGGCCACCCGCGCGGCCACGCCCGCGATCTTCTCCTCGCCCACCCACACGCCCGTGAGGCCCGGGAGCCGTCGCGCCTGGATGCCGAAATCGGCCAGCGTCGCAACGACCACCGCTTCCAGCTGGCGCAGATACTGCACCGGATCGAGCCCGAAATCGGCCAAGCGCAGGATAGGGTAGGCCACCACCTGGCCCGGCCCCACGTACATCACGTCGCCGCCGCGGTCCGTCCGGTAGTAGGGGATGCCGAGGGCCGCCCGCTGCGCCTCTGAGAGGAGGAGGTGCTCGTCCTTGCCCAGGACGCCGGTGCAGAAGGCCGGCTCGTGCTCGGCGAGGAGGAGCGTGTCGCCGATGCGGCCGGTGGCCCGCAGCCCCGCCAGCTCGCGCTGGAGCGCCCATGCCTCGAGATAGGCGATGCGGCCGAGGTCCAGGACGGCGAAGGGCGCTGGGCGAACGGGGTTCGGGACCGCCGCGGGCGCGGGAGCGAGCAACCCCGTCACCATATGTTCTGCCCCGGCGCGTAGGCCTCCATTTTGCGCTTGACGCTCTGCATGAAGCGGCCTGCCAGGGCGCCGTCGATGGCCCGGTGGTCGAACGAGATGCACATGTTCATCATGAAGCGGATGGCGATGGCATCGTCGTCCCGGACCACGGGCCGCCGGATGATGGCCTCCGTGGTGAGGACGGCGATCTGCGGCTGATTGACGATGGGCTGGCTCATGACGGAGCCGAAGACGCCGGTGTTATCGATAGTGAAGGTGCCGCCCTGGACGTCGCCGATGGTGAGCTTGCCGGCCCGCGCCCTCTCCGCCAGGCGGTGCACCTCTCGCGCCAGCCCCGCAATGCTGTGCTGATCGGCCCGGTGGACTACGGGCACGGCGAGTCCTTCATCCCGGTCGATGGCGACGCTGACGTTGACCTCCTTCTTGATGATGAGCCGGTCCTCGGCCCAGACCGTGTTGAGGGTCGGGTAGTCCTTGAGAGCGCCCACGGCGGCCTTGATGGCGAAGGGGAGGTAGGTCAGGTTGATCCCTTCGCGCTGCTGGAAGTCGTCCCTGAGGGACGTTCGCAGGCGGACGAGGCCAGTGACGTCCACCTCGACCATCGTCCAGGCGTCGGGCACCTCGCGGCGGCTCTGGGCCATGCGCTTGGCGATGATGGCCCGCACGGGGGTGAGGGGGAGCGATTGGTCTCCCGGAGCCGCGCTCACCTTGGGCGCTGGAGTCGCGGGAGCGGGCGCGGCGGGGCGGGCGGGGGTCGAGGGGGCCCGCGCGGGCTGGGTCTGGCGCCGGTCGAGATAGCCGAGCACGTCGCGCCGGGTGATGCGTCCGCCGCCGCCCGTGCCCGTGAGCTGCCGGAGGTCGACGTGGTGCTCCTCGGCCAGGCGGCGCACCAGCGGCGTGTAGCGCCGCCCATCGGGCTCGCCCTTGTCCTGTGTGCGTGCGGCGGTTATGACGGGGGGAGCGGCAGGAGCCGCCGCGGCCGCCGCCGGGGGCGGCGCTCCATCTGGCGCGGGCGTTGCGCCAGCCGGGTGCTCCTCCTCGATGATGGCCAGGGGGGCGCCGACGGGCACCACGGCGTTGGGCGCCGCCAGGATCCGCTTCAGCACGCCCGCCACCGGCGATGGCACCTCCACGTTCACCTTGTCCGTGACGATCTCGACGAGGGGCTCGTACTCGCCGACGCGGTCGCCCTCCTGCTTCATCCAGCGGACGATGGTCCCCTCGACGACCGTCTCGGCCACCTCGGGCATGGCGACGGTGACGCTCATCCCGCACCCCCCTAGTACTCAGTCACGATAGTTTTTTGGAGATGTCATTCTGAGGAGCGCAGCGACGAAGAATCTGGGGTGGGGCACGCACTCACTCGACGGGCCCCCCGACCCCAGATGCTTCGCTCCGCTCAGCATGACAATATGCAGAAATTAACTTGACTGACTCCTAATAGGCGGCCAGCTCCCGGATGGCCCGCTCGATCTTCCGGGCGTCTGGCATGACGAACTCCTCGAGCACGCGGCTGAAGGGCATGGTTGGCACGTCGGGGGCGGCCAGGCGCCGCACCGGCCCATCGAGGTACTCGAACGCCTTCTCGGCGATGAGGGCGGCGATCTCGCCGCCCAGGCCCCCGGTGAGCGTGTCCTCGTGGACGATGAGGGCCTTGCTGGTCTTCTTGACGGACTCGAGGATGGCGGCCTCGTCCAGCGGCTTGAGGGTGCGCAGGTCGATGACCTCGGCCTCGATGCCGTCCTTTGCCGCGCGCTCGGCGGCCTCCAGGGCGTAGTGGGCCATGAGCCCGAAGGCGATGACGGTCAGGTCCCGGCCCTGGCGCCGGACGGCCGCGCTCCCGATGGGCACCACGTAGCGCCCGTCCGGCACCTCGCCCTTGATCAGGCGGTAGGTCTTCTTGTGCTCGAAGAAGATGATGGGGTCTCGCTCCTCCAGCGACGCCCGCAGGAGGCCCGCCGTATCGTACGGCGTGGATGGGGCGACGACCTTGAGCCCCGGCACGTGGCAGAAGAAGGCCTCCAGGCTCTGGGAGTGGTAGAGGCCGCCGCGAATGCCGCCGCCGTAGGGCGCGCGGATCACCATGGGGCACCCCTGGGCGCCGTTGCTGCGGTACCGGTATCGCGCCGCCTCGCTGATGATCTGGTTCATGGCGGGGTAGATGAAGTCGGCGAACTGGATCTCGGCGATGGGCCGCAGGCCGTTCAGGGAGGCGCCGATGGCCACGCCCACGATGGCCGACTCGGCCAGCGGCGTGTCGATGACCCGCTCGGGCCCGAACTCCTTGAGCAGTCCGTCGGTGGCGCGGAAGACGCCGCCCAGGGCGCCCACGTCCTCGCCCAGGAGGATGATCCGGGGGTCCCGCCGCATCTCCTCGCCCAGGGTGTCACGGACGGCATCGATGACGCTCTTGACGGCCATGAGCGCCTCCTCTTGTCGTATCCTTTCGACGGCCCTGGACCCGCCTCAGGCGGCTCGATGGCCGTCTCGATCACGGGCCCTCGGCGTAGACGCGCTTGAGAGCGTCCTCGGGCGCCGGGTCGGGGCTCTGCTCGGCGTAGCGAGTGGCGTCGGTGACCTCCCGCGCGATCTCCTCGCCCATCTGGCGGTCCGCGGCCTCGCCGATGACGCCCCACTGGAGGAGGCGGGCGCGGAAGAGGGCGATGGGGTCGCGTCTCCGCGCCTCGGCCACCTCCTCGGCCGTGCGGTACTTGCGGTCGTCGTCGTTGCTGGTGTGGGGCGAGTAGCGGTAGACGGTGGCCTCGATGAGGGTGGGCCCGTCGCCTCGGCGGGCGCGCTGGGCGGCCTGGGCCGTGGCCTCGTAGACGGCCAGCACGTCGTTGCCGTCCACGGTGACGCCGGGGAAGCCGTAGCCCGCGGCCCGGTCCGAGACGCGCTCGATGGCCATCTGAAGGCGGCGGGGCACGGAGATGGCATAGCCGTTGTTCTCGCAGAAGAAGATGACGGGGAGCCGGTGGACGCCCGCGAAGTTCAGCCCCTCGTGGAAGTCTCCCTGGCTGGTGGCGCCGTCGCCGAAGTAGACGATGGCGATGGCCTCCTGGCGCTGGAGCTTGGCCGCCAGGGCGACGCCTGCGGCCTGGGGGATCTTGACGCCCACGGGGCTCGAGCTGGAGACGATCTTGAGGCCCGTGTGGGCGTAGTGGGCGGCCATCTGGCGGCCCCCGCTGCTGGGATCGGCGGCCTTGGCGAAGAGGTGAAGCATGACGTCGCGAGCGGTCATGCCGGCCGCGAGGACGACGGCCAGGTCGCGGTAGTAGGGCAGAAAGAAGTCGGCGCCGCGGCGCATGGCGTAGGCGCTGGCCGTCTGGGCCGCCTCGTGCCCCTCGCCCGTGGCCACGAAGGAGACCTTGCCGGCGCGCTGGACGGCCCACATGCGCTCCGAGAGGGCGCGGGCCAGGCGCATGGTCCGGTAGATGGCGGCCAGGTCCTCGGCCCGCAGGCCCAGGCGCTCGTAGGGGGCGCTCTTCAGCGCGCGATCGGTCGTCGCCACGCGACACCTCCTCGCCGGGGGCCTGGGACGGGGGGCGCAGCCGTCCCCCCCGCGCCTCTATTCTACCCTCGCGTCCCTACCCTCGCGTCCCTTCGACGGCCATCAATTCCCAAAGGAGTACGATGGCCATCTCAACCTCACACCTGGGCGCTGAGCCCCTGGGCCATCTGGATCTCCCGGGCGTGATTGACGGTCCAGGCCACCCGGTGCGTGACCACGTCGATGAGGGCGCTGGCGGAGGGCATGCCCGTGCCGCTCTTCTTGAGCCCGCCGAAGGGCAGGTGCACCTCGGCGCCGATGGTCGGCAGGTTGACGTACCCCACGCCGAAGTCGCACTCCTGCCGGACCCGCCGGATAACGCGGTAGTCGTTGCTCATGACGGCGAGGGCGAAGGCGTAGTCGCTGTCGTTGTAGATGCGGATGGCGTCCTCGATAGCATCGAACGGAATGATGGCCACGTGGGGGCCGAAGACCTCCTCCCGGAGCACGCGCGCCTCGGAGCGGTGCTCCATCTCGTAGATGAATGGCGCCATGTAGTTGCCGCGGGCGAGAGGCCCGTTGAGCGGCCGGGCCTCCAGGAGGACGCGGGCGCCCTCCTGCACGGCCAGCATGTTGTAGCGCCGGACCTTCTTGACGGCATCCTCGCTTACCAGCGGGCCCATGAACGTCCGCTCGTCCAGCGGGTCGCCGATCCGAATGCGCTGGGCCCGCTCGACGAAGCGGCGCTCGAACTCGGCGAGCACGGGCCGCTGGACCAGCAGCCGGGAGGCGGAGACGCAGCGCTGGCCGGTGGTCTTGAACGCGCTCAAGACGGCGGCGCCGGCGGCCAGGTCCAGGTCGGCGTCGGCGAAGACGATCACGGCGTTCTTGCCGCCCATCTCGCACGCCGCCATCTTGCGATAGTCGCCGGCGCAGTGCTGCTTGATGCGGGCCCCGACCTCGTAGGAGCCGGTGAAGAGGACCACGTCGATCTCGGGGTGCGTCACCAGGGGCCACCCGGCCTCGTCGCCGAGGCCGTGGACCAGGTTGAGAACGCCGGGGGGCAGGCCCGCGCTTTCCATGTGCTCCACCAGCCGCTGGCCGGTCATGGGCGTGTGGGACGAGGGCTTGAACACGACGGTATTCCCCTCGACGAGGGACGGGCAGATGAGCCACAGCGGTATGGCGAAGGGGAAGTTGAAGGGGGTGATGGCCGCCACGACGCCCTTGGGCTTGCGGAGCTCGTAGGCGTCCTTGTCGGCGATCTCGGAGGCGTAGACGGCGCCCGAGGGCATGCGCGCCCGCCCGAACCAGTATTGGGCCGTGTGGATGCCCTCCGTGACGTCGGCCCGGGCCTCGTTCAGCGGCTTGCCGGACTCCCGCGCCATGAGGCGCGCGAGGTTCTCCGCGTCTCCCTTGACCAGCTGGACGAAGCGGTCGAGGAGCTCGCCCCGGCGGATGCGGGAGAGCTGGCGCCAGGCGGGGAAGGCCTCCCGCGCCGCCGTGACGGCCCGGTGGACGTCCTCGGCGCCGGAGCGGGGGTAGACGCCCAGGACCTCGGTGTTGTCGGCCGGGTCCCTCCGCTCGTAGCCGCGCTCCGATTGAGCGACGGCCCAAGCGCCCTTGATGTAGTTTCTCCCGTTCACAGCGCGCTCCCTCCCCTCACGCGTCCCGGCTCTCCAGCCTTCTTGGCATGCACAGATTCAGCTCGCTCACCGCCATGCTCTCCCCCATGACCGGTGTGTATCCTGCCGCTCAGCTACGGTGGCGGCCGTGAATGGCGCGGCGAGGCGCGTGAAGGAGCTGTGAAGCTATTGGGGCCAGCCTGCAACCGATGAAGACACGTTTTGGGATAGTTTCTTACGACTCGCGCGGCTTGGCGTCCCGGTCCAGGAAGGACTGGACGGCGGGGGTGCTCGGCGGCGCCGGCGACGCGGGCGCATAGCCGCGCCGCTCCAGGAGGCCCGCGACCTGGGCGGCGTGGGCGGCGTTCCGCGTCTCGGCCGTCACCTCGACCTCGACGAGACCCACGGGCAGAGCGGCGCCGCTCCGGTGGTGGAGGACCTCTCGGATGTTCACCTCGGCCGCCGCCAGCGCGTCCAGCAGGTGGGAGAGCTTGCCGGGGGTGTCCCGCATCACCACGCGCAGCACCATCCGCCGCCCCGCGTGGGCCAGGCCGTGGTCCAGGATTCGCTCGACGAGGGCCGGGTCCACGTTGCCCCCGCTGAGCACCACGACGGTCCTCCGGCCCCGGCAGGGGAGATGCCCGCCCAGGAGGGCGGCGAGGCCGACGGCGCCTGCCCCTTCCACCAGGAGCTTGGAGCGCTCCAGGAGCAGCATCACGGCGTGGGCCACCTCCTCCTCCCCCACGGTCACGATGCCGTCCACGTGCCGCTGGATCAGGGCGAAGGGCAGCGCGCCCACGCGCCCGACGGCGATGCCATCGGCGATGGTGGGCCTGGGATGCGAGATGACCCGGCGGCGCCGGTCGTAGGCGAGGGCCGCGGCGGGGGCGGCCTTGACCTGGACTCCGTAGACCTTGGCCTTGGGCTGCAGGCGCTTGACCGCGACGGCCACGCCGGCGATGAGGCCGCCTCCGCCCACGGGCACTACCACCGCCTCCAGGTCCGGCAGGGCGGCGCATAGCTCCAGGCCGAGGGTGCCCTGCCCGGCGATCACGTCGGCGTCGTCGAACGGGGGGATGAAGGTGAGCCCCTGGGCCGAGGCGAGCCGGTGGGCCTCGGCGTGCGCCTCATCGAAGGTGGCGCCGTGGAGGATGACCTGGGCCCCATAGCCGCGCGTCGCCTCCACCTTGGGGATGGCGGCGCTCCGGGGCATGACGATGGTGCAGGGGATGCCCGCCGCCCGCGACGCCAGGGCGACGCCCTGGCTGTGATTCCCCGCGCTGGCCGCGATGACGCCCCGCGCCCGCTGGGGCCGGGTGAGATGGGCGATGCGATTGGCGGCCCCGCGCACCTTGAACGAGCCGGTGCGCTGGAGGTTCTCGGCCTTGAGGAAGACCGGAGCGCCCGCCATCTCCGAGAAGGTCCGCGACGGCAGGATGGGGGTCTCGTGGGCGATCCGCCCGACGATGGCGCGGGCCGCCTCGATCTCTGGGAACGTGGGCCGCAAGGTCCTGGGCATGGGATGGGCTGGTCCGCGCCGCCGGGCCGCTGGCCCCTAGCCTACGCCGCCCAGGCGGGCCTCACAAGCCTCACCCCCGGCCCTGCACGCCGTCCGCATGGGCGCGCCCGCCGTGTTCACGCCGCCGCCACGAGGAGCGGCTATCGTTGGCGACGCAGGAGGTGACCTATGGGGTGGGACGCGCACCAGGGCATGGGCTGGTGGATGCTCTTCGGCGGCCTGGCGTTTCTCCTCTTCTGGGGTGCAGTGATCTGGATGTTGGCCTGGGGGATTCGGTCGCTGACCGACGGGCGTCGGGGCGATGGCGGCGATGACCCGGTGACCATCGCTGAGCGGCGCTACGCCCGCGGCGAGATCACCCGCGAGGAGCTGGAGACCATCAGGAAGGCCCTGGGCAGGTGATGGCGCCATGAACCCAGACGGCGCCGGCGCCAACGCCAGCGCGGTGGCTGGAGGGCGGACGTGGCCGGCGCTGCCGCTGTGACGAGCCAGCCTCAACTGCATCGCGGCATCGGCGTGGTGGCGGCCACCGGCTCCGGCGTCGCGGTCATCGTGGGCGCGGGCGTCTTTGTCCTGCTGGGCGAGGCCGCGGGCGACGCCGGCAACGCCGTCTGGCTCTCCTTCGTCCTGTCCGGGGCGGTGGCGTTCTTCACGGCCCTCTCCTACGCCGAGCTCTCCAGCATGCTCCCCAGGGCGGCCGCGGGCTACACCTATACGCGGGAGGCCTTTGGGGAGGGGGTGGGCTTCGTCGTCGGGTGGCTCATGCTCTTCTCCCAGGTCGTCGCGGTCTCGGCGGTGGCGCTGGGCTTCGGCGCCTACGCCGACGACCAGGTCGGCGTCCCGAAGGTGGGGGCCGCGCTAGCGCTGGCCTGGGTGGCCGCCGTCATCGCCTACCGTGGCGTGCGGGAGTCGACCCGTGTCGGCGCCGCCCTGGCGCTCCTGGAGGCGGGCGGGCTCGTCGTCATCATCGCGGCGGGCATCGCCTATTTCGGGGATGTCGATTACCTGGAGCGGCCCAAGGGGATGAGCGGCGTCTTCTCCGGGGCCTCGCTCCTCTTCTTCGCCTTCCTGGGCTTCGAGCAGGTAGCCAACCTGGCGCAGGAGGTCAAGAGGCCGGGCCGCGACCTGCCGGTGGCCATCCTGGCCTCGGGGGCCATCGCCGCGGCGCTCTACGTCTTGGTGGCGCTGGCGGCGGTCAGCGTCATCGGCTGGCAGGCCCTCAGCGAGAGCGGCGCGCCCCTGGCGGCGGTGGCGCGGGTGCCCCTGGGCGATGCCGGGGCCGACGCCCTCTCGGCCATCGCCCTGGTCGCCACGGCCAGCACCGTCCTCATCGGGCTCGTGGCCGCCGCGCGGACGCTCTACGGCATGGCGGCGGCGGGCGCCATGCCCGCGCTCTTCTCCGCGGTCCACGCGAGGCGCGGAACGCCGTGGACCGCAACCGCAGCCGTGGCGGCGGCGGCCGTCGCCGGGATCCTGAGCCGGGACATCGGGCTGGTGGCGGAGATGACGAACTTCACCATCCTCCTGGCCTTCATCGCGGTGAACCTGGCGCTGGTGGCGCTTCGAAGGAAGCGCCCCTCGGAACCCCGGCCCTTCCGGGTCCCAGGGAGTATGCTGGGCGTGCCCGTGGCGCCCCTGCTGGGCGTGGCCACCTCGGCGCTCCTCATGGCGAACGTGAGCGGGCGCGCGGCCCTCTTCAGCCTCATCATCGTTGCGGCGGCGGTGGCCGCCTACGCTGTGAAGACCAGGGCGGCCGCCCGAAAGAGGGGCGCGGTGGAGAGGACGACCGTATGACATCGGCGCGAGGGGACCCGGGGGACTCGGCCGTCGAGGTGGTCCTGCGGGACGGCCGGATCATTCGCGTGCGGCCCATGGGGCCAGGCGACCGGCAGCGGGTGGCGGACCTCTTCGGGCGGCTGAGCCCCCATTCGCGCTACCTGCGCTTCCATCACGCGCGCAAGGGCCTGACGGAGCGCAAGCTGGCCGCCATGGCGGCCATGCATCCCCCGGACCGGGGCGCCTACGTGGCGACCCTGGGGGAGGGCGAGCAGGAGCGCGCCGTGGCCATGGGCGAGTGGCAGCTCCTCCCTGATGGGACCAGCGCGGAGATCGCGTTCATGGTGGAGGACCCGGTCCACGCGCGCGGGATCGGCACGGCGCTGCTGGAGCGGCTGGCGGAGACGGCCAGCCGTTGGGGCATCAAGAGGTTCGTGGCCTCGGTGCTGCCGGAGAACACCAAGATGCTTCAGGTGTTCGAGGACAGCGGCCTGCCGGTGACGCAAGTGCTGGAGGCGGGCGTCTACGCCATCACCCTGGACCTGGAGGAGCAAGGCGAGTTCACGCGGCGCCACGAGCGGCGGGAGCACATCGCCCGCGCGGCGGGTGTGCGGCGGCTCCTGGCCCCGCGGAGCGTGGCCGTCATCGGGGCCTCCCGCGAGCCGCGGAGCGTCGGCGGCGCCGTCTTCCGCAACCTTCTGTCGGGGGGCTTCACCGGCACGCTCCACCCCGTCAACCCCAAGGCCTCATCCGTCTCTGGCGTGCTGGCCTACCCAAGTATCGCGGAGGTGCCCGGCGAGGTGGACCTGGCCGTCGTCGTCGTGCCGGCGGCGCGGGTGCTCGAGGTGGTGGACCAGTGCGGGCGCAAGGGCGTCTGGGGGCTCGTCATCATCTCGGCGGGCTTCGGCGAGGCGGGCGAGGAGGGCCGGCGGCGGGAGCGGCTGCTCAAGGAGAAGGCCCTGGGGTACGGCATGCGGGTCATCGGCCCTAACTGCCTGGGTATCCTGAACAACGATCCGGCGGTGCGCCTCAACGCCACCTTCGCCCCCGTGATGGCTCCCGCCGGGAACGTGGCCGTGGGCGCTCAGAGCGGCGCCGTGGGCCTGGCCGTCCTGGACCACGCCCGGAGCATCGGCCTGGGCGTCTCCAGCTTCGTCAGCCTGGGCAACCGGATGGACATCTCGTCCAACGACCTTCTGGAGCTGTGGGAGGACGACGAGAGCACGGACGTCATCGTGCTCTACCTGGAGAGCTTTGGGAACCCGCGCAAGTTCAGCCGCATCGCGCGGCGGGTCTCGCGCAAGAAGCCGATCATCGCCGTGAAGGCGGGCCGGTCGGCGGCGGGCGCTCAGGCCGCCATGTCGCACACGGGCGCTCTCGCGGCCTCGGACGTGGCCGTGGACGCCCTCTTCGCGCAGGCGGGCGTCATCCGGGTGGACACCATCGAGGAGCTGTTCAACACGACGCTGGGGCTGGCCCACCAGCCGGCGCCCCGGGGGCCCCGCGTCGGTATCGTGACCAACGCCGGCGGCCTGGGCGTTATGGCCGCCGACGCCTGCGAGGGGATGGGGCTGGCCGTGCCGCCCCTGGGGCCGGAGACGCAGGCCCAACTGCGCGGCATCCTGGCCCCCGAGGCCGCCGTCCACAACCCCGTCGACGCCATCGCTGCGGCCACGCCCGAGCAGTTCGAGCGGGCCCTCTCCCTGGTGCTGGACGAGCCCGCGCTGGACGCCGCCATCGTCCTCTACATCCCGCCGCTCGTCACCCGTCCTGAAGAGATCGCCGCCTCCGTCCGCAGGGCGAGGGCCACCCACGGCGAGGGGAAGCCCCTTTACGCCTGCTTCATGATGGCCCAGGGCGGGGTGGCCCTGCGGACGGAGTCCGGCCAGACGGTCCCCTGCTACGCCTTCCCGGAAGACGCGGCGCAGGCGCTGGCCCGGTCCTATCAGTACGCCCTCTATCGGGACCGGGAGGCGGGCCAGCCGCCCCGGCGCCCCAACGCGGGGCCGGAGCGGGCGCGGGAGCTCGTCCGTTCGGCGCGCGCGGGCCGGTGGCTGCTGCCCGAAGAGGCGACGGCGCTGCTCCGGGAGTACGGCATTCCGGCGGCGGAGGTGCGCGTCGCCGCATCGGCCGAGGCGGCGGCCCGCCACGCCCGTGAGCTGGGCTTCCCCGTGGCGCTCAAGGTCCGGTCGGCCACCATCGTCCACAAGACGGACGTGGGAGGCGTGGCGCTGGGCCTGGGCAACGAGGACGAGCTCCGGCGGGCCTACGAGGAGATGGAGCGGCGCCTGGAGCGGGCCGGCCGGCGGGCGGAGATGGAGGGCGTCGTCGTCCAGCCCATGATCCGGGGCGGGCAGGAGGTCATCATCGGCATGACGCAGGACCCCGTCTTCGGCCCCCTCATCATGACCGGCATCGGCGGCCTCTTCGTCGAGCTGCTCAAGGACGTGGCCTTCGCGCTCCAGCCGCTGACGGACCGGGACCCGGACCGGATGCTGGGGCAGCTCAAGGGGCTGCCGCTGCTGCAGGGCTGGCGCGGCGGCGCGCCCAAGGATGTGGAGGCGCTGAAGGACGCGCTGCTCCGGTTCTCCGTCCTCGTCGAGGACCTGGACGAGATCGAGCAGATGGAGATCAACCCGCTGGTCGTCCTGGACCGGGGCCAGGGGTGCGTGGCGGTGGACGCGCGGGTGCTCGTGAAGGCGTCCGGGTAGGGCTCTCCGCAGCGGGCACGCCGAATGCTCGCCGCAGGCGGGTGGGAGAGGTCAGCCCACTACCCGGGCCTTCTTCAATTGCGCGATGGCCGCGTCGTCGTACCCCAGCTCTCGGAGCACGTCGGCGGTGTGCTGGCCCTGGAGCGGCGAGGGGCGCCGGATGCTCCCGGGGTTCGCCGAGAGCCGGACCGGCACGCCCATCATGAGGGTCCGGCCGGCCGTGGGGTGCCGGACCTCGGTGATCATCTCGTTCTCGATGACCTGGGGCTGGCTGAAGACCTCGTCCCGGCTGACCACAGGGGCGCACGGCACGTCTGCGGCCTGGAGCAGCCGCAGCCACTCCTCGCGCGGCTTGGTCTCGAAGACGCCGGCCAGGATGGGGAAGAGGTCGTTGTTGTAGGCGCGCGTCTGGGGCGTGGCGAAGGCGGGATCGGCGATCAGGTGGGCCAGCTCCAGCGCCTGGCAGAGGCGGGCCCACTCCTTGTCGCTGATGGCCACGGGGATGATCCAGAAGCCGTCGGCGCAGCGGTAGGGCGCGAAGGTGGCCTGGGTGGATGGGGCGCGCATCCCCGGCGGCTCCACCTCCGGCTTGACCAGGTCGACGAACTGCATGGCGATGGCCATCTGGAGGAGCGACGTTTCGACCTTCTGGCCCCGGCCCGTGCGCTCGCGGGCCAGCAACGCCAGGGCCACCCCGTAGGCGAGCATGATGGGCGTCGAGCAGTCGGCGGCCCACACGCCGGAGGTGATCGGTGTGCCATCGGGCAGGCGCCGGTGGAGCATGCCGGAGAGGGCCTGGAAGAGGATGTCGTACCCGGCCCGGTCGGCGAAGGGCCCCTTCCTGCCATAGGCGGAGAGCTCGACGTAGATGAGGCGCGGATTCTGGGGCTCCAGGTCCTCGTACCGGAGGCCGAGGCGCTTGGAGACTCGCGGCCGGAAGTTGTGGATGACGACGTCCGACCCCTTCGCAAGCCGCCGCGCGATCTCCTGGCCCTCGGGCTTGGTGAGGTCCAGCACAATCCCGCGCTTGTTCCGGTTCACGGCCAGGAACGAGGGGCTCTCATTCCCCAGGCTGGTGTGGGTGAAGATGCGGCGCGACTCGTCGCCGCGCGGCGGCTCCACCTTGATGACCTCGGCGCCGTGGTCGGCCAGGTACATGGCGCAGCTGGGCGCCGCCCACATGCTCGCCAGATCGAGGACGCGGATGCCTTCCAGAACGCCCGGCATCGCCCACCTCCTGGTGGACGCGATGCTAGGGATCGGCGGGCGGGGTGTCAAGGGAGGGTGGCAGCCGGCGGCGCCGGCGGGCAACCGCTGCCGCCTTGGTATCATGTATCATGGCTTGGGTTCCCCGACATGTCGGGGCGGGCCACGGAGCGGAGAGCGGTACACAACACTTCGGCGGCGGGGCCCCGGCTTGTCGGGGGGCGATGAGGGCTGGCATGCGCGTTGGCATCGTCGGGACCGGTCACGTGGGGCTCGTCACGGGGGCCTGCTTCGCCGATCTGGGGAACGACGTCCTGTGCGTCGATAACGACCCGGAGATCATCGCCGGGCTCCGCCAGGGCGTCGTGCGCATGCATGAGCCGGGGCTCCCGGAGCTGGTGGCGCAGGGGATGCGCTCGGGGCGCCTGCGCTTCGGCTCCAGCATCCAGGAGCTGGTGGAGCGCTCCGAGGTCATCTTCCTCTGCGTGGGCACGCCCTCCAAGGATGACGGCGCCGCCGATCTCTCCTACGTCGAGTCGGCCTGCCTCGAGATCGCGCGGCACCTGCGCGACTACCGGATCATCGTCGAGAAGAGCACCGTCCCCGCCAAGACGGGCGAGTGGATCGCCCGGACGCTGCGTCTGCGCTCCCGCGCCGGCGCCGCGTTCGACGTCGTCTCCTTCCCGGAGTTCTTCCGCGAGGGCTCGTGCATCCAGGACTTCATGCATCCGGACCGGATCGTTCTGGGCGTCGAGAGCCCGCGCGCCGAGGCGTTCATGCGCCAGCTCCTCGCGCCCATCGAGGCGCCCATGGTGGTGACCGACATCAAGAGCGCCGAGTTCATCAAGCACGCCTCCAACTGCTTCCTCGCCATGAAGATCTCCTACATCAACGCCGTGGCCGACCTGTGCGAGGAGGTGGGGGCCGACATCCGCAAGGTGGCCGACGGCATGGGCTACGACCGGCGCATCGGGCGGGCGTTCTTGAACGCCGGCATCGGCTACGGCGGCTCGTGCTTCCCCAAGGACGTCGCCGCCTTCATCACCACGGCCGAGGAGTTGGGCCATGATTTCAGTCTCTTGAAAGCGGCTAAGGCCATCAACGATGAGCGCAAGGAGCGCTATCTCGCCAAGCTCCGGAACGCCCTCTGGGTCGTGCGGGGGAAGACCATCGCCGTCCTGGGCCTCTCGTTCAAGCCCAACACGGACGACGTTCGTGCGGCGCCTGCCCAATGCTCCCGCGGGCAGGGCCGCCAGCCACGGCCATGCATCGGGAGTCCTTGGACGAGGCGTCGGAGTTTGTCCTGCGCCTGAGACCCGGTCTCGCCGGTCCGGCCCAGACATGCGACCCACGTCACTGCAGCACCCGCGAGCGGCTCAAAGGAGCATAGCGGATGCGGATCCTCGTTACCGGAGGCGCTGGTTTCCAGGGCAGCCATGTGGCCGAGCACTGCATGCGCGCCGGACATACGGTGACGGTCCTCAACACGTTCTCGGAGGAGGCCCTCCGGAATACCAGTTCGTTTGCGAGGGATGTGTCGCTCGTGTGGGGCACGGTCACGGACCGGGAGATCGTGGACAAGACGGTGCGCGGCCAGGATGTGGTGATGCACATGGCGGCCCGGATCAACGTGGACGAGTCTCTGGCGGAGCCCGAGAGCTACCTGCACGTGAACGTTCTCGGCACCTTCAACGTCTTAGAGGCCGTTCGCAAGCGCGGATGCCGACTGGTCTACGCGAGCAGTTGCGAGGTCTACGGCCAAGGGGTGGGTTCGGCGAACGAAGCGTCCGAGCTTCGCCCGCACAGCCCCTACGCGGCGAGCAAGGCGGCGGCGGACCGTCTCTGCTTTGCTTATTGGAAATCCTACGGTATCAACGTCGCGATCATCAGGGCCTGCAATATCTATGGCCCCCGTCAGAGGAGCGGGAAGTACGGGGCGGTGATCCCGAAGTTCGTCGAGCGGGCGCTGCGGCGGGAGCCGTTGGTTGTCTTCGGTACGGGAGAACAGCGCCGGGAGTACATGCACGTCAACGACTTGGTCGCTGTCTACGGGTTGGTGCTCGAGAGATGCGTGGCGGGCGGCGAAGTGATCAACTTTGGGAGCGGGGAGACACCTTCGATCAAGGAGATAGCGGAGTTCATCGGCCGGCGCCTGGGCGCCATGGTGGAGTACGGTGCTCAACGACCGGGAGAGGTCCGACAGTTCCTGCTCGACTCCGGCAGAGCGAAAGGGCTGGGGTTCACGCCGACCGTAGCCTTCTGGGAAGGGTTGGACGACTACATAAACTGGCAACGGCTGTCCAAGGCTGCCCGATGAGCCACGTGACATATCCGTCACCCTGAAATCCGGTCCGGCGCCTCTTGCTCGATCCGGGAGCGGCGTCTAGGATAGGCGGAGGCGCCCGAGAGGCCGCGCCTTTGCGCTTCTCCGTCAAGCGCCTGATCGCCGATATCGAGGAGCTGTACGGGCTGCTGCTGCAAGCTCGAGGGATCACCACTGCGCAGGACGCTCTATAAACGCCCCCTGGACCTCACCGTGCTGGTGGTGGCCCACACCGCTGCAGCCCCCCTGTTCCTTCTCCTGTGGCTGGCGATACCGGCGGCGATATGGCTGGAGGACCGCGGCCCCGTCTTCTACCGGTCGCAGCGGTCCGGGCGGGACGGCCGGGACTTCACCGTGCTCAAGTTCCGGACCATGGTGCCCAACGCCGACCGCGTCGGGCCCGCCTGGACGTTGGAGAATGACCCTCGGCGGACGCGCGTAGGACGCATCCTTCGTCCGACGGCCCTGGACGAGCTCCCCCAGGTGCTCAGCATCTGGAAGGGCGAAATGAGCTTCGTTGGGCCGCGGCCCCTGCCGGTCAAGGAGCAGCAGTGGTTCGAGGGCCAGATACCGGGCTTCGGCCAGCGCTTGAAGGGCGTGCGCCCGGGCCTCACCTGCCTGTCGCAGGTCTACAACCACGCCGACGAGGCCCGCGCCAAGCTCCGCTACGATTTGGAGTACGTCCAGCGCATGAGCCTGGGGCTGGATATCAAGCTCATCCTGCGCTCCGCGTTCAACACTCTCGCCGGACGGTGGGACACGCGGAGCAGCGAGTCGTCGCCGGAGAACACCAAGGCGCTGTGACTGCGCCCTGGCCCCGGGCCCGTCAGGGGAGAGTGTTTGGCGTATCCACATTGACGTAGCCGGCCCGCCAGCTCGCGGAGGCCCATAGGCCTCGTCCGCCGTCGTACTGGCAGGGCCTGAAGCTTCAGAGCGCAACCCGCCCAAGATTGGGCGGGTTGCGCTCTTTTCCGCGCTGGTGTGCTCGGGCTGGGCCAGCCGCCAGGCCTAGCGCCGCCGCTGGCCCTTACCGCGAGCGCATACGCATCTTGGCCATGCCCAGGCCCATCACGTCCAGGGCGTGCTGGACCACGGGCAGGCGCATGAAGGTCTGGATGATCCCCGCGTGCCAATCGAAGGAGGCGCCGGGCCCCTGGCGTAACGTCGACTGGGCCTCCCCGTCCGCCAGGGCGCTCAAGAGGTAGTCGACCTGGCTGTCGCCCATGCGCTCGAAGAGCCGCCGGGCGCCGTAGCCGATGCGGAGCTCCTGGCCCAGCAGGCGCTTCCACTCCCGTTCGTACCGGGACAGTCGCGATTCCGAGAGATCGCCGGCATCGAGCGCCTCGTGGAGCGTCTCGGCGGCGATCTGGCTTGAGAGCAGGCTGTAGTAGATGCCGCCGCCGGTCGCGGGCTTCACCTGGCCAGCGGCGTCGCCCGCGGCCAGCACGCGATGGCCGAAGGAGCGGGACATGGGCCGGAGCGGGATTCCCCAGCGGGTGGGCGGCTTGACCAGCGCCGTCACCTTCCCCAGCTCCCGCATGCGCGCCAGCAGGCGCCGGAAGTGGCGGGCGCCGTCCCGCCGCGACAGCAGGCCCAGGTGCGCCCGCCCCGACGACGTGGGCACGAGCCATGCGAAGAAGCCCGGCGCTAGCTGCCGGCCCAGGTAAAGCTCGATCCCCTCGACGGACGGCGCCTCGACCTCGCCCTGGACGCCGATGACGAAGTCGCGCACCTGGCCCAGCCCCGCCATGCGCGTGAGGCGGGATCCGAAGCCGCTGGCGATGACGGCGGCCCGGGCGCGCAGCTCCTGGGGCCCCGCGCCGTTGGCGACCACGGCGGTCACGCCGTCCTGCTGGACGGTGAGGGAGTGAAGGGCGTGGCCCAGCAGGTACGTTGCGCCGGCATCCTGCGCCCGCCGGGCGAAGTCCGCCACGTAGGCTACACGGTTCAGGACGTATGCCTGGGGCTCGTCCCGGGTCAGGACCAGCCTGCGGCCTGAGGGCCCATGCACCGCCGCCGAGCTCGCCGAGCGGTAGATGTCCGAGTCTTTGGCCGGGAAACGCCGCAGGCACTCGGCGCCCACGATGCCGCTGCACAGCTTGTCGCCGATGACGTAGCGGCGGTCGACGACGGTGACCCGGTGGCCCCGCCGGGCAAGCTCCAAGGCGGCGTGGTTCCCAGCGGGTCCCGCCCCCACGATCAGTACGTCATCCAAGACTCACCTTGCCTCCGATGCTGGGAGCGCGCCGCTTGTGGACGGCGGCGCAATCCCGGCAGCCCAGGCGCAATCCCGGCAGCCCAATTATATATGATGGGGCTCGCCCCCTCGTGCGACTGCCGCGCCGCACGCGACGATCTCGTTGGCCCAGGCACGGTTCGCCTGGTACCACCGTACGAGCGCTCGTACCCCCTCCTCGAAGGGCGTCTGCGGCCGCCACTGGAGCAGCCGCCACGCCTTCCCAATGTCCGCCCAGGTGGCGGGTACGTCGGCGGCGTGCCGCGGCTGGCGCTCCGCCACGGCTCGGCGTCCCACCAGCCGCTCGACGAGGGCCAGCGCCTCGGCCACCGTCACGGGATGATCGGAGCCCAGGTTGATGACCTCGTAGCCCAACGGCTTCAGAGCGGCCACGGTGCCGCGGGCGATATCGTCCACGTAGGTGAAGTCGCGGGACTGCTGCCCATCGCCATAGATCGTGATGGGGCGCCCCTCGGCGACCCCCTGAACGAACCGGAAGAGGGACATGTCGGGCCGCCCCGCGGGGCCGTAGACGGTGAAGTACCGCAGGACCGTCACATCGAGACCGTGGAGGGCGTGGTAGGTATAGGCCAGCGCCTCCGCCGCCTTCTTCGAGGCCGCGTAGGGCGAGACCGGCCGGCTGGTGTCGGCGTCCTCGCCCAGGGGCAGCGTCGTCGAGACGCCGTAGACGCTCGAGGTCGAGGCGAGGACGAACTTCGGCACGCCGGCCTCGCGGCACAGGTCCAGCAGGTTGAGGGTGCCCATCACGTTGGTCTCGTAGTAGACCCACGGGTCGGTCACGGAGGGACGGACGCCGGCCCGCGCCGCGAGGTTGACGACCGCGTCCACCGGGCGCTGGAAGAGCGCGCGCAACGCCGTCCGGTCGCCGATGTCGTGCTGGTGAAAGGTGAACCCCGGCCGCTCATGGAGCGTGGCCAGGCGCCACCGCTTGAGGCGCGGATCGTAGGCGTCGTTCAGGTTGTCGATGCCGGTGACGGCGCAGCCATCTTCCAGGAGGAGCTCGGCGACCTTGGAGCCGATGAAGCCGGCGGCGCCGGTGACGAGGTAGTGGCGTGCCAACAGGGGGTCCTCGCGTGCTCCAAGGGGGCGGGCTGGACGGAGGCCGGGCCCGCAGGGTAGCGGAAGCATACCCTAAGGCCGGAAGGCCGGGCAACCGGGATCGCGGCGAGCAGGGCCTTTCGGTTGTCCTGGGAACCCTTTCTTGACAGAAAGGTGTTCCCAGACCCTCCCAAAGAACCTTAGGCGTGGAGTGGCGAGGGGGGTGGGCCCTCAGGGCCCACCCCCCTCGCCACTCCACCTCTAAAGTTTTCTGGAAGGGGCCTGGGGAAAGCCTCTTTGTCAAAAG
>CAZKTO010000024.1:2347-36727 GCA_964555685.1 uncultured Dehalococcoidia bacterium | reverse complement strand
GCGCCGTATCGAGCCCTTCCCGGTCGCGCACGTGAGACGTGTTCACGAACAGGTTTACGTGGCGGCGCACCGTATCAGTCTCGTCGCAGATGCTGCGGTACAACGATGGGTGGCTCCGCTCGAGTTGCTCAAGGGCGGCACGCACGCTCGGGGCCGACAGAAAAAGCTCCGAGGCACCGTCGCAGCAGGTGCGCAGCGCCCCTGGAACATGGATCGTGATGGTCATGGCTCGGGCCATCGCGGTGGAAGGCGCCGCGCGCCGCCGACGGCTCACCGGTCAATCGAGCAAAGCACCGCCATCCTCACGAATCAGCCTCCTTCCGTATGTTCCATGGGAGCATCGCCTTTCTAACAGGGTGTATACGGGTCAGCATAAGCCCGCCGACGCCCTGGCTTGCCAGCATAAGACGCGGACCCAGCGGCCGCGGGTCCAAGCGCGAGTGCCACGTCCGCGAAGGACCCACGAGTTATGCCGACCATGATAACACCGCCTTTCATAGCCCGTCCATCAGACTGCGCACGCTCTTCGGGCCCCGGTTGAGCACATGCTCTTCGACACTGCGAATCAAGTTGATTTGGGAAATGGGGGCTCAAACCCGCCCCTGCGCCTACAGCGCCCCCGCCGCCCGCAGCGCCGCGAGCTCCTGCCGGGAGAGACCCAGCTCGCCGCACAGGATGGCGGCGTTGTCCCGGCCCGGCTCCGGCGCGGCCCCGCGGATCGCCACCGGGCTCCCGGAGAACTTGTATGGCGGACCTGGATACCGGACCGGCCCGTAGCGCGGGTGGCGTATCGTCTGGAAGAACGCCCGCGCCGCCAGCTGCTCGTTGGCCAGCAGGTCCCGGACGGTGTAGACGGGTGCCAGCGTCAGGTGCCGCCGCTGCGCCTCCCGGAAGAGCTCCTCCCGGTGGTAGCGCATCGAAAACTCGGTGAGCCAGACGCTGATCTGGTCCCCGTAGGGCTCCCGGTCCTCGGGCCGGCCCTGGAGCTTGGGGTCGAGGATGGCCCGGTTGCCCGTCGTCTCGGCCACCCACTGGCTGAAGACCTGCCACTGCTCCGGCCGGCCAATGGCGATGATGACGTACCCGTCCTGGCAGGGGTAGAGGCCGTGGGCGCCCCGGCGCTTGGGGGCCGTCCCGGTGTCCAGGTAGTGCGGCACGCCCGCGATCGTCGTGAAGGCCACCATCGCCTGCTGGGCCGAGACGCGCACCTCCTGCCCCCGGCCTGTGCGGTCGCGCGCCAGGATGGCCATGAGGGTGCCGGCCGCGGCGTGGACCGACGAGCAGACGTAGGTGAGCAGGCCCGATAGGACGACGGGCGGCCGCTCCGCCTCGCCAGAGCTCGCCATGAAGCCGCTGAGGGCGTAGTAGACCAGGTTCGACCCCCGGAAGCGCGCGTAGGGCCCGTCCGTCCCGAAGCCCGAGACCGAGGTCAGGACCAGCCCAGGGTTCAGCGCCGCCAGCCGCGGGTAGTCGTAGCTCCCCTGGTCGAGCAGATGCGGCGGGTCCGACTCCACGATGGCATCGGCCGTGGGGACGAGGTTTTCGAAGAGCGCGCGGCCTCCCGCCGTCCTCAGGTTGAGCGTGACCGAGCGCTTCCCGGCGTTCCAGTACTCGAAGTAGAGCCCCGTGTTCGCCGGGTCCTCGCCCACGAACGGCGGGAGGCGGCGCACGGCTCCGCCCCCGGGCGGCTCGACGGCGATGACCTCGGCGCCGAGGTCGGCCAGGACCTTGCCGCAGTACTGGGCCAGGGGCCCCGCGAGCTCGAGGATGCGGCGGCCCGTCAGGGGCCCCGGCGACCCGGCGTTGAGCAAGGCGCCCGCCCCTTACTCCAGGTGGTAGAGCCGCACCGCGTTGCCGGCGCAGATCTCGTACAGCTCGTCCTCGGGGACGCCCGCAGCCATCTCCTTGAGCACCCGGCGGCTATAGGGCCAGTCGTTCCCCTGGTGCGGGTAGTCCGTGGACCACAGCATGCTGCGCACCCCGATGGCCAGGCGGTTCGCCAGGCCGTAGCGGTCCAGGATGAAGGTGGCGGACCAGTTGCTGCGCCAGTACTCGCTGGGCACGCGCTGGATGGCGCACTTGGTCCAGACGCGGTTGCGCCAGTAGCGGTCGTCCAGCTGCTCGAGGAAGTAGGGGACCCAGCCGACGCCCGTCTCCACCATCACGATCTGGAGGTCCGGGAAGCGGTCGAAGACGCCGCTCAGGATCATGTCGCCCATAATGGCCGGCATGGTGGTCATGCCCTTGGCGGCGCTGCCGGGGAGCTTCCAGTTGCCGCCGGCCACGCGCATCCGCGCGTTGCTGACGAGGGAGACGTGGATGCTGACGGGGATGCCCAGCTCCTGGGCGGCGGCCCAGAACTTGTCGTCGTCAGGCGAGAGGGTGTCCTTGCCGCTGGGCCACGTGGAGAGGACGGCGCCCCGCATGCCCTTCTTGACCACGCGCCGCAGCTCGCCGATCATGCCATCGATGCCGATGTTGGGCATCTGGGCCACGCCGATGAGCCGCTTGTGGTCCGTGGCGCAGAAGCCGTCGTGCAGCCAGTCGTTGTAGGCCTGAATGCCGGCGATCTGGAACTCGTTGTCGCCCGAGGTCATGAAGTAGCTCATGGTCCGCTGCGGCTGGTAGAGGATCTCGGCGTCCACGCCGTCGGCGTCCATCTCCTTGAGGCGCTCGGGGCTCTTGTAGGCGCCCTGGACGATGTTCTGGTAGGTCATGCCGGTCCACTTGAAGTCCTCGTAGCGCATGCCGGCGGTGGCGGTAAGGCCGATGGGCTCGGGCGGCCCGCTGGCGCCATAGACCCACGCGTCGCCGCCGTCCGGGTCCTTGGCCAGCCTGGGAGCCCGCTCTCGGAGCTTGGCGGGCAGCCACCGCTGCCAGATGTCGGGCGGCTCCAGCACGTGGGAGTCCGCGGAGACCAGCTTGTAGCGTCCCATGACGGTCCCTCCCTGGAAGCGGGCGGCCTAGCGCGGCCGCGCCTGGCGCAGCATCAGGCGGGCGATCTGGAGCATCTCCATGCGGCCGGCGTGGTAGCCCTTGGCCGCGGCGCCGCCTCCGCACGCCTGGGCCGACGCCGCCACGGCCCGCTCCAGTTCGTCCATCTGGCCGGCCAGCGAGTCGAGGAGGAGGCGCTGGGCATCCTGGGCGATCCCTTCGGTGCCGGGGACGGTCGCAACGCCGCCGCCCCTCTTCTCGCGGACGTGGCTCGGCTTCCACCCGCGACCGTGCAGGTCCACGCCCCACTTCTTCAAACGCAGGACCAAGGTCGATGGCTTGATGCCAAAGTCGTGGCCGGTCTGCACGAGCCCATAGACGTGGTAGCTCTCGACGATGGGGTCTCGGATGGAGGGCTCGGACCCGTCCTGGGCCGGCCGCAGCGGGATCGGGGGCGCCAGAGGTTTGGCGGCGGGCGCCGCCGCGACGCCCTGCTCCGCGGGATAGCCGCAGATCATGCACGTCTGCTCGTGGGTGACCACGAGCCTGCTCCGGCATTTCCGGCACTCGCCCTTCGCCGCCGCCGTTGTCATGACGCGCCCTCCTCCCTCCGCCGCCCCCGACGGGTCGGGGCGTCAGCCAGAAGCGGCCCCAGCATCATGTCCGTCAGGATCTCCGCGATGACCTCGGGCCCCAGCCGGCCGTCGGGCCGGTACCACGTGGGCATCCAGGTGAGCGCCCCCATGGCCATCTTGATGACGACGCTGGCCTCCACCGGGCGGAAGATCCCGGCCTCCACACCGTCGCGGATGATCTCCTCGTAGACCGCCCGCAGCGAGTCCCGCTGCCCGGCGAGCTGGCGCCGGTACTGGGCGGGGAAGTTCCGGCTGGTGGTGATCCACGCGGTCCGCAGCGCGACCCCCCGGAACGCGGGGCGCTGCGTTGTGAGCTGGATGTGGGCGGCCACGGCGCGTCGCAGCCTCGTCACCGGGTCGGCGCCCGGCGGGATGTGCGAGACGACGAAGGCGTGCGCCTCGCGGATCGCCTTGGAGTGGAGCTCGTAGAAGACCTCGCCCTTGGAGGTGAAGTAGTAGTAGATGAAGCCCTTGGTGACCTGCATCGCCCGGGCGATGTGGTCCATGGTCGTGCCGTCGTACCCGCGTTCGAGGAAGACGCCCGCCGCGTGCTCGATGATGCGGTGGCGCTCGTACTCGGCCTTGACGCTGGGCTTTGCAACGGTCGTCACAGGCGATTCATACCCACCGGTCTGAAAATCCTACCGGGCGGTATGATACGGACGCGGAGGCCCGGCGTCAATCCTCTCAGAGTGTGTGTGAGAAACAACCACCGCCCACCGTCGTTGCGAGCGAGTCTTCGAGCGTGGCAATCTGGAGGGGTGGTATCCCGGTTCGTGCGCTGCCCCCCCACCAGATTGCTTCGCAGAGCCTCGCAACGACGGTAGGGGAGGGCTGCGGAAGGCGCTTTTGTGCCTTCTCACACACTCTCTCAGGTCGCCCCGGCGTGGCGGGCGCTGGAGCGGAGCAGGCGGCCGGGCCGCGCGCCCGTGTCCCGCCCGTCCTCAAGGATGCCCTGGCCGTTCACCATCACGTGGCGGACCCCATCGGCGCGATTGCCCAGGCGGGTCCGGCCGCCGGGCAGGTCCTGGAAGGGCTCGGTGTCCAGGGGCCGCACGCGCTCGGCGTCGAAGACGACGATATCGGCGGCCATGCCCACCTGGATGAGGCCTCGGTCGCGCAGCCCGTAGACCATGGCCGGCATGAACGTGAGCCGGCGCACGGCCTCCTCCAGCGTCAGCAGCCCCCGCTCGCGCACCCAGTGGGCCAGGAGAAAGGTCGAGTAGACGGAGCCGCTCATGCGGTCCATGTGGGCCCCGGCGTCCGAGATGCCCGCGATGGCGTAGGGGCTGCGCAGCATCGTGGCGACGGCCTCGGGGTCGCCGTTGCGCACGCCGACGATGGCGAACTCCGTTTCGTAGCCCTCGTCTTGGGCGATGGCGAGCATCTCGTCCACCACATGCCGGCCCGTTGCCGAGGCGAGGTCGCCCAGGCGCCGGCCCTCAAGCTTCCGATGCTCCGGCCGCTTGGCCCGGACCACGATCATGTTCGGCAGGCGGCGGTACTCGAGCATAGTGGGGTCGGTGCGGTCGGCGTCGGCGCGGAGCGCCGCGCGGACCGCGGGGTCGGCCAGCGAGCGCTTTCGCTGTTCGGCGGGCTGGCGCAGGACCTCGCGCCACCTGGGGAAGGCGCTGAACGCTGGCCCCGGATGCAGAAAGCTCCAGGGGACGTCCAGGCGCTGGCAGCGGGCCACGGCGTAGACGGCGGCCCCGGCGGCGCTGGCCCGCTCCATGGTGGCCAGCTGCCGGCGCCAGGCCCCGGGCGTCTCCCAGACGTGGGAGAGCTCGTTCCAGTTCACCGGGCGGCCGCTCTCCATCGAGAGACGGACCATCAGGCGCTCATCGGCCTCGCTGAACCCCTCGGGGGCCCGGTAGCTCTCCGGCAGGACCTCCACGCTGCCAACGCCGAACTCGGCCAGCGCGGCGCCCAGCTCGATGACCTCGGCGTGGGTCGCTTGGCGGCTGGGCACCGGCGAGCCATCGGGGCAGCGGTGCGTGGGCGAGAGGGATGTGGAGAAGCCCCAGGCGCCGGCGGCCAGGGCCTCCCGGACCAGCCGGCGCTGCTCCCGGACCTCGGCGTCCGTCGAGGCCCGCGTGGCCGAGGCCTCGCCCAGGACGTAGCGCCGCACCGCCGAATGTCCCACAAGGACACCCACGTTGATCCCCAGCCGCTGCCGCTCGACGCGCGCCAGGTACTCCGGGAAGGTGGCCCACTCCCAGTCGAGGCTGCTCTTCAGCACCTCGATATCGACGCCCTCGACGCGGGCGAACATGCCGGCGAGGAAGTCGCGGTCGGCGGGCCGGCAGGGGGCCAGCGTATAGCCGCAGTTCCCGGTCAGGACCGTCGTGACGCCGTGCCAGGGCGAGCAGGTCAGGAGGCCGTCCCACAGCACCTGGGCGTCGTAGTGGGTGTGGATATCGATGAAGCCCGGGGCGACGATGGCCCCCTCGGCGTCGATGACACGAGCCGCCCGGCCGTCCACGCGACCCACGGCGGCGATACGCCCCTCGACGACGGCCACATCGGCGCGGCGACGGGGCATGCCCGTGCCGTCGGCCACCGTGCCGTTCTTGATGATCAGGTCGTAGGGCATGGCGCGCCCCGACATGTCGGGGCGGCGTCGAGCGTATCCCTCGTGTCACCGGGAGTCAAGAGGCGCGACCCCGGCGGCGAGTCAGCCCTTCCAGGCCAGCGCCCGCGCTCCGGCAGCCCGGGCGCCATGCCCTCGCGACCGTTCAGACCAAGGTAAAGAGACCGCTTTGGCTCAGGCGTTCTTGATGAGCCCCTTGATCTTCGCAGTCAGCTCGGGGGTCGGCGTCATCTTGTGGACCGTCTGCGCGTGCTCCCCGGCCTGCTTCATGACCTCATCGTCCGTCTTGGCCTTGAAGACGGCGTTGCAGTCTATGCCCGCGTCCTTGCAGGCAATTGTGCGCATCGGCTTCTTCTTCCCGAACCCAAAGAGTCCCATGGTATCCCTCCTGCATTGGGCGAGGTTGCTACGAGCTGGGTGCGGGACCACGATCGACGTCTCCCGGGCCCAGCTACCTCACCGCCTGCGCATTCTACCGTACCGCCCCCGATTCTACCAGTCGCTCGACGGCCGCATCGGCCAGGCCCAGGACCTCGCGGAGGAGGTAGCCGTTGTGCTGGCCCCACAAGGGCGCATGGCTCCGGACGGCACGGGGGACGCCGGCGACGGCGATGGGCGAGGCGTAGGCCGGCTGAAGGCCAGTCACCGGGTGCCGGTTCTCCTGGAAGGCGCCGCGATGGCGCAGGTGCGGGTCGGCCAGCGCCCCTCCGATGCTGTTGACGACGATCGCCGGGACGCCCCGGGCCTGGAGCGCCCGCATCGCCTCCAGGGGCGTCCGCCGGCGCGTCCACGCCGCGATGCGCTGCTCGACCTCGGCCATCCGCCGCTGACGCTGCACCGGGCCCAGGCGCTGTGCGTTCCGCGCCCACGCCCGGTCGCCCATGGCCGCCACCAGGCCGCGCCACTCCTCCTCCGTCCGGACGGAGATGGCTACCCACTGATCGTCACCTTTGCACGGGAAGGCGCCGTGGACCGACGCCGCCTCGTCCCGGTTCTCCCGCTTGCCCGGCAGCGACCCGCTGACGCACCAACTGAGCACGGCGTCGGGGATGGCGTTCAGCGAGACCTCGAGCTGCGCGAGATCGAACCAGGCGCCCTGGCCCGTCGAGAGGCGCCGCACCAGGGCGGCGAGGACCAGGCCGGCGCCGTACATGCCCGAGAGGTAGTCCGTATAGACGAAGGCCGAGTTGGTGGGGGGCCGGCCGGCGTACCCAGCGAGATAGGCCATGCCCGAGACGGCCTCCAGCAGCGGCCCGTAGGCGATGTAGTCCCGGGCCGGGCCCGTGGCGCCGAACCCCGAGAGCGATACCATCACGATGGCCGGGTTCGCCCGCCGGACGGCGCCGTAGGAGAGGCCCAGGCGGTCCATGGTCCCCGCGGCGAAGTTCTCGATCAGCGCGTCGCTGACGCGCGCCAGGCCGAGGAAGGTGGCGCGGCCGCCCTCCGTGGTCAGGTCGAGGGTCGCGCCCAGCTTGTTGCGGTTCATCAGGCTGTAGTAGTAGCTGCGGTCGCGCCCGGCCTGGCCGCCGGCCATGGGGAAGTTCAGGCGGAGCTGGTCGGGGCGCCGCTCCGTCTCGATCTTGATGACCTCGGCCCCCGCGTCGGCTAGGAGCGACGCAGCGAAGGGCGCCGCCACAGCCGCGCCCAGCTCCAGCACCCGAAACCGGCCCAGGGGCAGTCCGCTCATGGCGCTAGAGCACCCCCGCCGCCGCCAGGCCGGCCAGCTCGCGGCCCGAGAGGCCCAGGATGCCGGAGAGCACCTGGGCCGTATGCTCGCCGAGGCGCGGCGCCGGGGCTGGCGGAGTCCCCTCCTCGCCGGCGGCCTTGAATGGCGGCTGAAGGTACGTCATGCGCCCAAAGGCCGGATGCCGTCCCTGGCGCAGGGCCCCTCGAAAGGCCAGCTGCGGGTCCCGCACCACCTGCTCCATCGACCGCGCGGGGCCGATGGGCGTGTCGTTCGACTGGGCGCGAACGTAGAGCTCCTCGTTCGTCTGCTCCCGCAGCCAGGGCTCCATGAGGGCGTCCATGTCCTCCCGGTACTGGGCGCGGCGCCGCCGGTCCGCGAACATCTCCGCCCCGGCCCACTCTGGATCGCCCATCATGGCGACGAGGCGCTGCCAGTGGGCCTCCTGGACCAGGAACATGCTGGCCCAGCCGTCCTTGACCCGGTAGAAGTCGAACGGGGCGAAGCCCTTCACGCGTCGCGACAGCGGCTCGTCCCGCCCCTCGAAGTTGTAGCGATCGATGGGATCGGCGAGGAGCGGCGTCACCGTCTCCACCTCGGAGATATCCACGTGCCGGCCCTCGCCCGTGAGACGCGCCGAAAGCACACCCATCGTCGTCCCCGCGGCGGCGATGAGCCCGCCCGTGACGCCCGCCGCCCGCCCCGGCAGGAGCAGCGGCGGATGCTCGAAGGTGGGGACGAACAGCGGGTTCGAGTGGCTGGCGCCGCTCATGTGGAAGGAGAGGGACGGGTCGCCCTTGAACGCGCTGTAGGGACCCGTCTCGCCGAAGGGCAGGACGGAGGTCACCACCAGGGACGGGAGCCGCCCATGGAGCGACTCGTAGCCGAGGCCCAGGCGCTCTCCGACAGGTCGGGGCCGGTCGATGATGAAGGCGTCCGCCTCCCGCAGCAGCGCATGCAGAAGGTCGAGGCCGGGGCTCGTGGCGAGGTCGATGGCGACGCCGCGCTTCCCGGCGTTCAGGTGGGCGAAAAGGAGGCTCCGCTCCCGCGACGGCGCCTCGCCGGCGAAGGGCGGCATCCCCCGGGCGCGGTCGCCGCTGGGCAGCGCCTCGATCTTGATGATCTCCGCGCCGAGATCGGCCAGCAGCTTGCCGCAGAACGGGGCGGTGTAGCCCTCGCCCCACTCGATGACGCGGACGCCTGCGAGAAACGAGAAGGCCATGCGTGAGACCGGAGCTCTCTGGGATGTGATGCGGGGACGGTAGCCCGCCTCAGTGCGGGCGTCAAGGGAGCGCGCCGCGCCCGGGCCGTCGCTCGCGGGCGATGAATCGAGTTGATTCATCGGGCGGCGTATGGAATCCTGGCGCTAATCCGAGCCGGATGTGCGCCCGGAGTGTTATGGTATAGCCCGCGCGTTGCTTCGAGCGGGGCCGAGACCGGCACAGGAGGAAAAGCTGTGAGACACACCTTGCGCGCCTCTGGACTCATCGGCGCCATCATGGCCGTCATGCTGGTCGTCGCCGCCTGCGGTGGTGGTGACGACGAGGCGGCCCAGCCGACGTCGCCGCCTGCGCCCGCCGCGACGCCGACGCGCGCCGCGACGCCCACGCCCGTCCCGGCGCCCACCGCCACCCCCGAGCCCCGGCCCGTCCGGGGCGGCATCTTCAAGGTGCGGCTCTTGCAGGATGTGATACGCGGGCGCGGCTGGGACGGACATCTGGCCAGCGGCCACGTCCCCATCCGAGTGCTGCCGGGCATGTTCAATAACGTGCTCATGACCAACGTCATCGATCACGTGAAGATCGAGGGGGACGCTGCGGAGAGCTGGTCCGTGAGCGCGGACGGGCTAACCTACACGTTTAAGCTTCGGCCCGGCATTACCTGGCACGATGGGAAACCCCTGACCTCCAAGGACGTAGCCTACTCCTTCAACCGCATCGCCGGGAAGGTGGACCCCGCGTTCCGCAGCCATGTCCGCGAGCTCATCGCCCCCTACGTGGACACTATCGAGACGCCGGACCCCCTCACGATCAACGTCAAGCTGAAAGCCCCCAGCCTGGCCTTCCTGAACGGCGTCGCGGTGCTCTTTGTGCAGGTCTACCCGGAGCACCTGGGCCACCTGTACCCCCAGGAACCCGCTAACCCTCCAGTCGGTAGCGGCCCGTTCGTGTTCAAGAGCCGCGAGGCTAACATCCGGATCGAGGTGCGGAAGAACCCCAACTACTTCAAGAAGGACAAGTTCGGCGACTCGCTGCCGTACTTCGACGGCATCGATTACGAGGTCATACCGGATGGCGCTCTGGCTCTCTCGGCCTTCCGGACGGGCCGGTTTCTGGAGACGGACTATCTGGACTCCGAGGCCCTGAATACGAATATCGATGCGGTGAAACGGGAGTTCCCAACCTTCAACTTCAAGAGCGGTTACGGTTCCTGGTCCCTGATCGCCTTCAACAACAAGGCGCCGTTCAGTGACGTGCGCATCCGGCGCGCCCTGGAGCTCCTGATCGACCGGGACGGCTTCAACGCCGCCCGCTACCCCGGCATCGGCTCGCCCGTGGCGGGCGTGATGCAGCCAGCGAGCTTCGGAGGCCAGTACGGCCTGACGGACCAGGAGATCGGGTCGCTGATCAACGTCGGACCCAGGACGCAGCAGCACATCGACCGCGCCAAGGCCCTCTTCGCCGAGGCCGGCGTGAAATACGAGGGCTTCACCTTCGAGCTCATGAGCCTCGGCCTGTCCCAGTTCGATAACGATGCCCTGTTCATCAAAGAGGGCTGGGACCGCGCGGGGCTCGTGGTCAACTTCAACAACAAGGGTGGGTCGGCCCAGTTCAACGACCGGCGCTTCAAGGCCGACTACGACACCTACTTGCTGCCGTCCTCGGCGTTCTTCGACGATCCTAACGACGTCATCGGCCGGTGGTATGTGACGGGCGCGGCGTTCAACTCCAGCAAGTTCTCGGACGCGAAGCTGGACGGTCTCTACGCTCAGCAGGCCAAGGAGTTGGACTTCGCCAAGCGCAAACAGATCACGGCGGAGCTCCAGAAGCACATCCTGACGGACGCCAACTGGTACCCGAAGCTGAACTGGCGTGGTGGCTGGGTCGCCTGGTCGCCGCAGATCAGGAACTACAACGCTCAGGCGCCGGGCGCCTACGCCTTCCGCAGCCGCCACGAGATCACCTGGATCGCGCCGTAAGGCACGGCCCGCAAAAGCGGCTCGGCGTAAGTAGTAGGGGCGCAGCCCGACAGGTCGGGGTGCGCCCCTACGGTTTTTGTGGGGAGCCCGGCCCAGCGACGCTGGCCTGCGCCGGCGGCGCCGCGTACTCCTTCACATCGCGCGTGAGCAGCGTCCCTGACTCGGCGTCCCGCGCCTCGATCTCCATGCGCACGTAGCGTCGCCCCTTCCGCTCGGACCTCTCAGCGATGCGCCCCCGGAACCGGACCACCATCCCCACGACGGTTGGCGCCAGCGTCTCCGTCCGGTTCCGCGTGTTCAGAAAGCCCATCATGCGCCCCAGCGGCGCCGTCAGCTCCGACGCCAGCCGCGACAGCACCAGCGGCGGCGCCACCGGCGGGCCGAAGGGCGACCCCCGCTGCGTGTACCACTCGTGCGCGTCCTGCGCCAGATCGGCGTACCACGCGATCAGCGGGTACGTGATGGGCACCTCCCACTCCCGCTCGTAGCCCACCGCGAGATCGTCCCACGTGAGGGGGTGCCAGTTCAGCGGTCGCCAGGTGATATCGCCCTTCATATCGTTCCAGAGCCTGCTTCGGGTCTTCGTGTCGGAGCCTGCACTGAGAGACTGTGAACAAATCGCCCGTAGGGGCGGGCCCCCGTGCCCGCCCATCTTGGGCAACCACGGGGGGTTGCCCCTACGAAGGAAAAATTCACAGGCTCTGAGCGAAGTCGAAGTGTGGTTCTCTGCCCTACGACTGGATGACCCCTTTGGTGCTGGGGACGTGGCCGGCCACCCGCTCGTCGATGCGCGTGGCGGCGTCCAGGGAGCGGGCCAGGGCCTTGAACAGGCACTCGACCTTGTGGTGATCGTTCACGCCCTTGATGACCTGGGCATGGAGGTTGATCCGGCCCTCCCGCGCGAAGGTCTCGAAGAAGTGGCGCACCAGATCGGTCAGGAGGTCGCCCACGGCCTGCGACCCGAACTGGGCCTCCACCACGGGGTAGCCGCGCCCGCTGATGTCGATGGCGACGAAGGCCAGCGCCTCGTCCAGGGGGACATAGGCGTGGGCCATGCGGGCGATCCCCTTCTTGTCGCCCAGGGCCTTGTTGAAGGCCTGCCCCAGAGCGATGGCCACGTCCTCGACGGTGTGGTGCCCGTCCGGGTCCATGCGCGCCTGCGAGCGCACCGTGAGGTCGAAGGCGCCATGCCGGGCCAGCTGCGAGAGCATGTGGTCCAGCATCACCAGGCCCGTCGAGACCTCGTGCCTGCCCGAGCCATCGACGTTCAGCTCGACGGTGACGGAGGTCTCGCCCGTCTCCCGTACGATAGTCGCCGTGCGTCCCACGGGTCTGCGTCCCACGGGTCTACTCCTTATCCTCCCACGTCCGGAGCGCCGCGACGAGGGCGTCGGTGTGCTCCGGCCTGCCGACGCTGATCCGGACGGAGTTCTTCAAGAGCGGCGTATCGAAATAGCGGATGTAGATGCCCTGGCGGCGCAGCCACTGCTGGAGAGCCCCGGCGTCGCGGCCGCGCACGTGGCACAGAACGAAGTTCGCCCGCGACGGCACTGGATCGAGGCAGCCCGTCTGCCCCAGCAGCGACGCCATGCGGTCCCGCTCGCGCACCAGGCGCTCCACCGTCCCTCTAAGATACTCTACGTCCCGCAGCGATTCCACCGCCGCGACCTGCGCCGCGCCACTCACCGTATACGGCGTCTTGATCCGCATCAGACGCTCTCGCAGCGCCGGCGCCATGAGCCCGTAGCCCACCCGCAGCCCGGCCAGGCCCGCCCACTTGCTGAACGTCCGCAGGACCACCAGGTTCTCGTGCCGCGGCACGAGATCGGTCACCGTCTCGCCGCAGAACTCGTAGTAGGCCTCGTCCACGACGACGAGGAGCCCCGTCTCCAGGAGCTCCAGCACCGTCTCGCGGGGCGTCAAGGTGCCGGTGGGGTTGTTGGGCGTGGCGATGAACAGCGCCTTGGTCCGCGGTTCGATGGCGCGCAGGACCGACGGCGCGCCGATCTCGTAGTCCGGGCCTCGCGGCGCCTCGATGGCGCGCCCGCCGGCCACCTCGGCGATGAACGAGTACATCCCGAACGTCGGCACGCAGGTGACGATGCTGTCGCCCGGCTCCAGGACCAGACGCGCCAGCAGGTCGATCATCTCGTCGCTGCCGGCCGTCGGCAGGATATGCTCGGGGCCGATCCCCACGTAGCCCGCCAGCGCCTCCTGGAGCTCCCGCTGCTCCGGGTCGGGATAGAGGTGGGCCCGGTCGAAGGCGGCCAGGGCCTGGCGCACCCGCGGCGAGCAGCCGTAGACGTTCTCGTTGCCATCGAGCTTGATGGGCTCGCCGCCGGGGCCGGTGGCGTCGCCGGGGCGGCTGCCCGGCAACGCGATAGGCTCGTACGGCTTGAGCTTGAGCAGGTCGCGGCGCACGAGGCGGTCCAGGGCGCCGGGCGTCTTCGCGGAGGTACGGCGGCTCATCGGCCCGTCCTCGCCCGGGGTTTGGCGGCTCGCAGCTCGGCCGATCGCGCATGGGCGGTCAGCCCCTCGGCCCGCGCGATGCGGGCGGCGGATGGCGCCAGCCGCGCGCTCTCCTCCGCCGAGAGGCCCACGACGCTGGTGACCTTCACAAAGTCGTGCAGGCCCAGGGCCGAGGCGAAGCGGGCCGTCCCGCCCGTGGGCATCACGTGGCTAGGCCCGGCGTTGTAGTCGCCCAGGACCTCCGGCGAGCTCTCGCCCAGAAAGATGGCGCCCGCGTTCCGCACCCGCTGGGCCCAGCGGCGCGGCTCCCGGACCATGAGGCACAGATGCTCCGGCGCCAACTCGTTGGCCAGGGCCACCGCGTCGTCCAGCGACGCCACCTCGGCGATGAGCCCCTGGCCCTCGATGGCGGCCTGCGCGATCTCGGCCCGCTCCAGTCCCGCCAGCTGACGGCCCACCTCCCGCCGGACCTCCTCGGCCAGACGCGCGGAGGTGGTGACGAGGACCGGCGTCGCCAGGGGGTCGTGCTCGGCCTGGGCCAGCAGGTCCGCGGCGCAGACCTCCGCCCGCGCCGAGTCGTCGGCCACGATGAGCGTCTCCGTCGGCCCCGCCAGGCCGTCGATCCCTACCGTGCCGTAGAGCTTCCGCTTGGCGATGGTCACGAAGATGTTCCCCGGGCCCACGATCTTATCGACGCGGGGCACGCTACGGGTGCCCAGGGCCATCGCCGCGATGGCCTGGGCGCCGCCCATGCGATACACCTGGTCCACCCGGGCGATGCGCGCGGCCATGAGCACGGCCGGGTGAACGCGCCCGTCCCTTCCCGGGGGCGTGGCCATCACGACGCGCTCCACGCCGGCCACGCGCGCGGGGATGGCCGTGTGCAGCACCGTCGAGGGGTAGGCCGCGGTCCCGCCCGGCACGTAGACCCCGACGGCGGCGAGCGGCTGGATCGACTGGCCCAGACCCGTCTGCTCATCGAACCAGCTCATGGGCAGGCAGGCCTGGTGGAACGAGCGGATGCGCTCCGCCGCCTCCTTCAGAGCGTCCAGGAGCTCGGGCTCGATGGCCCGGGCCGCGGCGTCCATCTCCTCGGGCGCCACGGCGAGGGTGCCGCCCTCCCACCCGTCGATGCGGCGCGCGTAGTCCAGCACGGCCTCGTCGCCCTTGGCCGCCACGCCGGCGATGATCCGCTCGACGGCGGCGTCAGGCGTCAGCGCCTCGCCGAAGACCTCCCGCAGCTTTTGGGCCACGTGCGGCGGAAGAGACGGAGCGGTCAGCGGGCCGCGTCGCAGGAGCTTCCGGGCGGCCTCGACGCCGCGAACGAGCCTCAACTGACCTGCCCCTCGCTCAGATAGCGCCCGGCGGCGGCCACGAAGCGCTCGATGGAGCGCTGGCGGAAGAGCCGCACCGCGGCCTCGTCGATGTGCGCCCGCACCCGCTCGATCAGCGCCGGCGCCGTGACCACGATGCCCTCCACCTCTTCGTCGGTGGCCCGGGGCCGCACTCGCCGGACGAAGCCCCGGAACCGCTCCCACGGCAGCTCCCGGCCCGAGCGGTTGACGACCACCTCTTGCCATCGGCTCAGCAGCTCCCCATCGATGAAGCCGACCTCGACGCCGGCGCTGGCCCCCGCGATCGCCTGGAGCGCGCCCTCCAGGTCCTCGATGGCGCTCCGCTCCCTGCGGTCCAGCTCGAACTGGAAGGCCCGGTCCAGCACGGAGACCATGGGGTCGGCGGCCAGCGGCGAGCCGGGCCCGAAGAACCGCCGGTACACATCGACGATCCACGTCTCATCGCAGGTGAGGTGGGAGACGTACCCCAGCACGAAGGCGACGGTCTGGCGGCTCAGGGCCTCGGAGCGGCGCAGTTGCGGGTGGGCCTGCAGCAGCCCCTCGACACCGGCGCCCACGGGGTCCGTGGCCAGCTTGAAGAAGTGGGTCCGCTCGCGCTCCCAGCCCGCGAAGAGCCGGATATCGGGCGTGGTGCAGCCCAGGAGGAAGCTGCCCCGGTGCTCGGTGACGAGCGGGTGGCCCAGGCGCTTCCCGGCGTCCAGCGCGAACCCGATGTGCAGCCCCAAGTTCGGCACGCTGCGTCTCCCTCATCCAAGCCAGGCGCTACCGCCCCGCGCTCCCGCCGCCGCCGGCCAGGGGCACGGCGATGGATGCCACCAGCGCGGCGATGACCAGGATAGCGAAGAGCAGAGCGACCAGGCGTGCCCTGCCGGACATGCCACCGCTCTCCCGCCGCCGCTGGCGCCGCCCCATGGCCTAGCGCCCCTCCAGCTCTTTCACCAGCCGCTGATAGGCGTGGCACTGGCCGTCGAACACATACTGAGCGGGGAAGACGACCACGCCGCTGGCCCCGATGCGCCGCAGGTGGTCCACGCCGGGCGTCAGCCGCGCGATGGGCACCACGACCGAGACGGAGAACCAGTCGCCGTCGCCGTGCTTGCTGACCACCCGCGCCACCGTCGGGCCTTGCATCCCGGCCACGTCCGGGCACTCCGTCACGCGCCGCGCCACGCTCTCCACCGACTCGCCGCGGATATTGGCGATGACGGAGTAGAAGCCCTCGGCCCGCAGGCGCGCCTCGATGAGCTCCAGCACCGTCTTCGCCGCCTCCAGCTTGCCCGGCTCCTCGCGAAGCACGCGCTTGTTCCCCACCAGGCAGGCAGCCGAGCGGACGATGGTCCCGTCCTGCAACGGCCTGAGGTTGTTCTCGCGCAGAGTGCCACCGCTGGACGTGAGGTCGCAGATGATATCGGCCGTCCCGATGACCGGCGCCGCCTCGATGGCCCCCGTGATGTGCACCAGCTTGTAGCCCGCGATCTGGTGCTGGTCCAGGAAGCGGCCCGCCTGGCGTTGGTACTTGGTGGCCATCCGCAGAGGGCGGCCCTGGCGCTGCATCTCGCCGGCGGCCCGGCGCAGGTCGGCCATCGCCTGCACGTCCGTCCAGGCGTTGGGAACGGCCACCACGAGGTCGGCCCGGCTGTAGCCCAGGTCGGCCATGACGACCGTCGTATCGCCCCGCTCGTCCCGGCCCTCCAGGTATCGCTCCATGCCGACGATGGCGAGATCGAAGGCGCCCTCCTCCAGCTCGCCCGGGATGTCCACCGAGCGCTGGAAGATGATGGTGACGCCCTTGATACTGGGCAGGGTCGCGGTGTAGACGCGGGCGCTGGGGCGCGAGACGGGGAGCCCGCAGTTGCGCATAAAGTCCAGGGTATCGCCCTCCATCATCCGGTCGCTGGGGAGGGCGAGCCTGAGCTGGCGGTCGCCGGTGACGATGCTCCGGCGTGTCTGGGAGGCGGTCATGGGGTATCGCGTCTGCTGACTGAGTCGTATCGGGTCTGACCATTCTACATCGGAAGCGGAGCGCCCTTCAACGCGCCCCAGGGTACACCAGGAATCGCCTTGACAAATCGGGGCCTCCTCAGTAACGTTCCTGGGTGCCGCGGAAGCGGCCACTCCCCTTCTGGAGTCAGAAGCCATGCCCCAAGAGACCGAGATCGCCATCAGCGCCGAGCTGCGCTCGATGATCGGGAAGGAGATGGGCAAGCGCACCTCCCCGCGCGTGGAGGCCGCCGACATCCGCAAGTGGGCCATCGCCCTCTATTGGCCCGAGACGCCGCCGCGCATCTTCTGGGATGAGGCCTACGCCCAGAAGACGCCGTTCAAGGGCATCGTCGCGCCGGAGGACTTCAACCCCTTCGCCTGGCCCATCGACCCAGGGCAGACCTTCATGACCGAGGAGGCCCTCAAGGAGCCCACCAAACGCATCGGCATCGGCTGGAACGTCCTCAACGGCGGCGGCGGCCACGAGTACCTCGAGCGCATCCGCCCCGGCGATGTGATCACCGCCGTCACCGTGCTGGACGAGATCTTCATCCGCAAGGGCTCCCGGTGGCCCATGATCTTCTTCATTCGCAAGAGCACCTGGACGAACCAGAAGGGCCAGGTGGTCCGGATCACCAAGGGGACGACGATCCGGTATTAGCTGCGGCCTCACCCACCCCGACAAGCCGGGTACCGGGGCGAGGCGATATCCAGCGCGGGAGGCGCGACGCATGGGCATCGAAGAGACACTCTACTTCGAGGATGTCGAGGATGGCCAGGAGGTCCCGCCCTTCGTCCGGCAGACGGACCTCATGCACTGGAACCGCTACGCCGCCGTCAACGATGAGTTCGTCTACCTGCACATGGACGAGGAGGCGGGCAAGAAGGCGGGCATGAAGGGCGTCTTCGCCATGGGCAACCTCCGCTACGGCTACATCCATAACATGCTCCGGGAGTGGATGGGCCTCACCGGCGTGATCCGCAAGGTCGAGGTCCAGCACCGCGCCATCAGCTACAAGAACGACGTGCTGACCTGCAAAGGCAAGGTCGCCCGCAAGTACGTCAAGGACGGCGAGCACCGCGTCGACCTGGACGTCTGGGTCGAGAACCAGGAGGGCGCCAACCTGAGCCCCGGGACGGCGACGGTCGCCCTGCCCAGCCGGGGCCGCCGGGGCGAGACGCGCCCTCGCTGAAAAGGACCAGCGCCTGCCTCCGTCGGAGAGAAGGAGCGCCACCCGTGGCCGACTACCGAGGTCCCCTGCCCCAGCCGACGCCCGAGACCCAGCCCTTCTGGGACGGCCTCCGGCAGCAGAAGCTGATGATCCAGCGCTGCAAGGCCAAGCGCTGCGGCAAACCCTACTTCTATCCCAGGCCCTGGTGCCCCCACTGCGGGAGCTGGGACGTCGAATGGTTCCAGGCCAGCGGCAAGGGGACGCTCTACTCCTTCAACATCAACTACCGGCCGCCCCCGTACATGGGGCAGGAGCCCATCGTCATCGCCATCGTCGAGCTGGCCGAGGGCCCGCGCATGATGTCCAACCTCATCGACGTGGCGACCGACCCGGCGCAGATCCACTGCGATGCGCCCGTCGAGATCGTCTACCAAAAGATTGCGGACGAGGTCACCATCCCCAGGTTCCGGCTCGCCCGCTCCTGACCACCCAGGCGACGCCCAAGAGGAGCGCCCCATGGTCCCGAAAGACCTCCGCGGCAAGATCGCCATCGTCGGCGCCGACGAGTGCGACAAGATCGGCACCCGGCCCGACGCCTCCGTCCTGACGCTCCACTGCGAGGCGGCCCGCAACGCCCTCGCCGACGCCGGCCTCAAGCTGAAGGACGTGGACGGCCTCTTCACCGCCGGCATCAATAGCAACGTCCTGGGCGAGGCCCTCGGCATCGTCCCCCGCTACACCGACGGCACCATGGTAGGCGGCTGCTCCTTCATCATCCATGTCGAGCACGCCATGCTGGCGCTTCACGCCGGCATGATCAACGTGGCCCTCATCACCCACGGCGAGAGCGGCCGCTCCCGCATCGGCGCGCCGCCCTGGGCCTTCTCGCCCAGCTCCACCAACGGCCAGTTCGAGTCGCCCTACGGCATCACCGGCGCCGTCAGCATGTTCTCCTTCGCCGCCACGCGCCACATGCACCAGTACGGCACCACGCGGGAGCAGATGGCCGAGCTGGCCGTCGCCACCCGCAAGTGGGCCGCCATGCATCCCAAGGCCGTCATGAAGGAGCCCATCACCGTCGCCGACGTCATGAACTCGCGCCCCATCGCCTGGCCCTTCACCCTCTTCATGTGCTGCCTCGTCACCGACGCCGGCGGCGCCCTGGTCCTCACCCGGGCCGACCGCGCCAAGACCCTCAAACAGAAGCCCGTCTACGTCCTGGGCACCGGCGAGGCCACCGCCCACAACATGATCAGCATGATGCGCGACATGACCACCTCCGACGCCGCCAAGAAGTCGAGCAAGGCAGCCTTCGAGATGGCCGGCCTGAGGCCCAGGGACATGCAGGTGGCCGAGCTCTACGACGCCTTCGCCATCACGCCCATGATGGCCCTCGAGGACCTGGGCTTCGTGAAGCGCGGCGAGAGCGGCCCCTTCCTGGAGGGCCAGCGCACGGCCCCCGGCGGCAAGTTCCCCATGAATACCAACGGCGGCGGCCTCTCCTATAGCCACTCGGGGATGTACGGCATGTACACCATGATCGAGCTGGTGCGGCAGCTGCGCGGGAGCTGCGGCGAGCGCCAGGTGAAGGGGGCCAAGGTGGGCATCGCCCACGGGCCCGGCGGGATCTACGCCGCGGCGGGCACGCTCATCTGCGGCAGGATGCAGCGGCCGTAGGCCGACAGCCACCCGACCTAACCCACCCCGACTAGCCGGGGTCCCCCTTCCCTTGGAGGGAAGGGTTCGCTGCCGCGCCTTCCAGCACGATCAAATCGACATCCTGCGACTATCTGGGCGACCGGCGCACCCACCCGTATCGCGGGGCTCTTACTCGCCGGCGAGCCGCCCTAGAGCCTTGCGATCCCTTACGAGAATGTATTTCAGCCCCGTTGCCACGAATCCACGGCGCTTGAGTTCGGCGAGAGTCTCGGTTACGGTCTGCCGCAGGGCGCCAATCGTATCCCCGATCTCCGCGTGGGAAAGGCCGTCGATCTTCCCAGTTGTAGGGTCCATGTTTGTCAAAAGAAAATGGGCAAGCCTGACGCGGACTGGGCTATAGGCCAACTCGACCAACCGCTCCTCGACTTGGCTGAGGCGCCCGCCCACGAGCTCCAGCAGGCGTAGCGCCACCTCAGAGCGCCTCTTGAGCAATTCAACAACCTGCACCCGAGTGGACGTACAAATGAGGCTGTCCTCAATAGTCTCCGCAAAGCTCCCCTGCATCTTCTGTCCCAGCAAGCCCATGACGCCAAACACCGAGCCTTGTCCAAGTCGCCTCGTGACCAAGCGTTTGCCGCTCGGGGTCAGCCGGTACAGGTCCACGCACCCCTTCCTGAGCAAAAACAAACGCTCAGCCGGGTCATCGGGGCTAAACAGGATTGCTCCAGCCGGGTACTTCTCGGCCTCGAGCCCGTTGAAAATCTCTTTGAGTTGTCCTTCGGTGAAGCCGCTGAAGCGGTGTCTTGCAATAGCAATGCCTGGCGCAGCGGGCCGCCGCAGGGTTAGTCGCGCTCGTTGTGCAGGCATAATGGTCATCGATCTTTCAGCCCTACCAGTATAGCGCGTCAGCCGGACGAGGTGTCGTCATGCCGACAGCACCGGCTCTTGACCGCGCGTAATCTTTACGCGTGGGCAGCCCGGCAGGGTGTAGCTCATAGGAGGAATTGACCATGGCTAATCTCTTCGTCTCGCAGTCCCAAGTGACGCAGCCGCCCGCGCGGCCACCGTTCACTCCGAAACCAACGGTAGCGCCGAAGCCATCAACGCCGCCTCGGCCCGCTCCACCGCCCCGGCCCGCTCCACCGGTTCAACCCGCCCAGCCGCCTCGGCCCGCTCCACCGCCCTGGCGAGCTCAACCGCTTCAACCCGCCCCGCCGGCGCAGACTCCCCCCGCAGCAACCCCTGGTGCGTAGCCTAGCAGGCTCCCTTGATCGCCATCGAGCACCCGTGAACGGGTCGTACCGGTGAGACCGTCCATGGAACCATCCAAGCAACGGGACACTTGGGACTGGGACGAGTCCGCGGACGTTTCGGACCGGGAGCGGATTGAGACGCTCGCCTCTCGTTCGCGCGGGCTGGCCCACCTGCCAGAGGGAGAGCGTCAACATGCGCTCAAATCGATGGTGGTGGGCATGCCCGATTCCCCTACCGAAAAGTCGGTGCTGTTCAACAGGTGGCGTCTCAGAGCGTGGCTTTCCCTTGACCCAGTGGTGGCAATGCGCCTGGCTGAGTCCTACGCCGCAGTCATGGTGACCGTGCCAGGAGCTGTGGCGTGGCGGCAGCTCGTGACCATCCAACATGCAGCGAAAGACCTCTCTGCTGATGAACAGCGCCGGCTTCACCTCCTATTCCCAAAGGAAATACCGGAGCCCACAGGGGGGTCATCGGAGGTCGTCCGGCACGGCACGTTGGAGCCCACGCCCCGCCGCATCCACACCGGGCGCTGGCACCTCTTCGCCAGGAGGAACGGCGCTAAAGAAGTGCATTGATAGTGTCTGGGAAACGCGCTCCGCGCTCCCCCGCTCCAAGTCAGGTGTTCGTTGCGCCGTCCGGAACCCACACCTTCGACGTGGCACCCTTAAACATCCGTCGCGTGCAGGCCCCCCGGGCCTGCGGAGGAGCCATGCCCTACAAAATTGTCAGCAGGAAATCGGGTAAGCCTTTTTACCTCCACACAAAAGAGGTCCAACTCCGTTGGGGGCGTACCCAAACAATCTATTATTTCGCGCCCACAATCCGGAGCAACGCGATTGACGCTCTACCAGAAGGCTACCTTGTTACTGAAAACCCGCGCATCGGCCTCCCTCTCCTGAAGCGCAAGCCAGCCGAAACATCCCAGCAGCGTGGGGGTGGCGTCCAGGCCAGCGGCGATCTTGCAGGGTACCTGCCGCCCGTCACCCTGCCTGCGGGCGGACCGCAGGCAGCCGAAGAGCTGGCCGCTGGCGCAGAGTGGCACGGTGAAGTGGCCGCGTCGGAGCCCATCGGAGAACAAGCCGGTGCATCTGCGAGCGACAGCCGCTCCACATCGCTCGTGCCAGGATCGTAAACGCCGGCACCCTCATCTGCGGCAGGATGCAGCGGCCCCAATCCCTAATGCAGTATCAGCCCGCTTGTGGGCACGAAGGCCGCGCTACGGTTTCCTAACCCGCACGCGGTCGTGCTCCGCAACCGCCACGCACCCTTTCAACGAGCCGAGGTCCGTCGTCCGTACGAATGCGGCCACGAACCGGTTGACCGCAAGAGGCCCGATGGTGCGTGGCCGAAAAAGCACGATTCCAGCATGCCTTCCCGGCGGATGTTTGCGGACATTCGCAAATTCGATGTCCAGGGTGAACACCATCCGCCCTTCTTCTCGCGCAGCCTCCCCCAGCTCTGCATCGGATTTACCCACGAGCCCTTCGTCCTCGGCCGTCGCCGCGTCGTGCCCAAGTTGCTCAAGGACGGGTTTGAGATGACGAGACAGGTTCTCGTCCAGCTTGACTTTCACGAGGCCGTGACCTTCCAGACGTGCTCGCGGGCAAGCTCGGCGCCGTAGGCGATGGCCGCGCGAATGTCAGCCGGTTTCAGCGCTGGGTAATGGTCCCGGACTTGGTCAGGCGTCAGTCCCTCGGCAAGGGCGTCGAGGACGATGGCGACTTCAATGCGCGTGCCCCGGATGCACGGTCTGCCGCCGCACCGCTTGGGGTCAACGGTGATCCGCTTCATCAGTGCAGCCGGAGTCATGGGCATCTCCTCTCAGACTGTCCGTCTGCTGGGCGGCTGGCTCTGTGAGCACGGGCGCTCGTCTGCAATCAGCTCGGAGCCATTGTAACAGGGCACAGGAGTGGAGATTCCGATGCCCCCGAAGGGCAGGACGACTAATGCAAGATCAGCCCGCTGGTGGGCACGAAGGCCGCGCTGGCCACAAAGCTCAGCTCCACGTCCTTCACCTGGCTCGTCGACGTCCCGCGCACCTGGCGCACCCCCTCCAGGATGTGCGTGAAGCCGTGGATGTACGCCTCCGAGAGGTTCCCCCCGTGCGTGTTCACCGGCAGCCTGCCATCGGGCCAGCGGATCGCCCCGCTCTCCACGAAGGGCCCGCCCTCGCCCTTCTTGCAAAAGCCCCAGTCCTCCAGCGCAATGAGGACACCCGGCGTAAAGTGGTCGTAGATCTGCGCCACGTCCATATCCTCGGGCGCGACGCCGGCCATCCCGAAGAGCCGCCGTGACGTCCCCTTCGTCTCCGGGAACTCGGTCATGGACTCCCGGTTGTACGTCCGGACCACCTCCTGGTTGTAGGCCATGCCTATGGCCATCCCCATGATGCGGGCGGGCTTCTGGCGTAGCGCCTTTGCCCGGTCGGCGCTGGTCACGATGAAGGCGCAGCAGCCGTCGCTGTTCAGACAGCAGTCGAAGAGGCGCAGCGGCTCGGCGATCGGGCGGGCGCTGGCGTGGTCCTCCAGCGAGAGCGGCCCCTTCATCGTCGAGGCGGGGTTCCGGTTGGCGTTGGCCCGCTGGCTCACGGCGATGTGGCCCAGCTGCCGGTGCGTCGTCCCGTACTCGTGCATGTGGCGCCGGGCGAACATGGCGATCCATTGGGCCGGCGTCAGGAAGCCATAGGGCGTGAAGTACTGCTGCTCGCCGCCGACGCGCGCCCCGGCTCTCGACTGGCCGTAGCGCTGCCCGGACGAGAGATTGACCGACCGGTAGCAGAGAACATACCTGGCCATGCCCGTCGCCACGGCCATCGCCGCCTGCGTCCCGATGGCGCACGGCGCGCCCCCGCCGAACCCCACCTCGCCGTGGTACGAGAGCTCCTTGATCCCCAGTGACTTGACGAGCTCGTGCTGGAGCACCGCGTCGTAGCTCGACCGCACGATGCCATCGATCTCGGTGGGCGAGATACCCGCGTCGGCGCACGCCTTGACGGCGGCCTCCGTCGCCATCGTCCACTCGGTCTTGCCCGACCGCTTCGAGAACTCCGTCTGGCCGATGCCCACGATGGCCGTCTTGTCCTTGAGCGAAGCCATACACCCTCCTCTGGCAGGGGAACAAGGAACGAGGTTCGAGGAACAAGGTACTCGGTCAACGCCTGCGGTTCAAGGCTCCTTGTCCCCAGTCCTCAATCCAACGTGCTACACTAGCCTTGGGCCAAGGATGCTGGGCGGTCGCCCCGACGTGTCGGGGAGGAAAGTCCGAGCTCCACCGGGCAGGGCGCTGGGTAACCCCCAGGAGGGGCGACCCTACGGAAAGTGCCACAGAGACCATACCGCCTCGATCCTGTATCGGGGCAAGGGTGAAAACGTGAGGTAAGAGCTCACGGGCGTGCCGGGCGACCGGCGCGCCGGGCAAACCCCACCCGGAGCAAGGCCAAATAGGAGGACAATGGGCGCCCGGCCTGTCCTCGGGTTGGCCGCTCGAGCCCGCCGGCAACGACGGGCCCAGATAGATGACCGCCGCCACGGGATCGGGACGAAGTCCTCGGACGTAAACCGGTCCGGCGGTACAGAACTCGGCTTACAGGCAGCCTTGGCCCCTACGAGCCCCGACCTGTCGGGGCTCGTTCGTTTCATAGCTCGCCCCGGTCTCGGCGGCCGTGGTGACAGAGCGCGCCATCCCCGCCGGCTTCCCTGATCTGTGCACTCGGTGCCTGCCCTGAGTGCATCGAAGGGTACTCCGCGGATAGACTGGGCCGGCATGCCGGCCTGCCAGGCGCCTTGCGAGGAGGCATGCGATGGACCTCGGACTCATCGGCCTGGGCCGCATGGGCGGCGCCATGGCCCAGCGAATCGTCTGTCCCTTGATGGAGCAGGTCCAATGGCGGGCGGCCGCCGAGCGAGTCTTCCCCATCAACGCGCGGCAAGCCTACCGGGTGGTCAACGGCCTGGCGCAGGCCGCTGGCTTGGCAGGTTTACATCCCCACAGCCTCCGCCATTACTTCGCTACGTAGCTGGTGGAGCGGGGGGCCAACCTTCGGGCCGTGCAGACGTCGCTGGGCCACGCAGATCTGTCGACCACGGCCGCCTATCTGGCGGTGACCAGCCAGGGCCTTCGGGAGGCGGTGGAACTCCTTGACGGGTCGCAGCCAGCGTCAGGGCGTCTTCCCGCCTGACGAAGAGCTCGTAGCCGATCCTGCGGCTGGTGACGAGGCCCTGCTGGATGAGCTGCTCGGCCCGCCGCTGGCGGCAACCCCAGAGCTGCGCACACTGATAGGTGTTGATCCACTCCGCCCAGTGGGGAACGAAGTCCCCGTCCCTAAAGGTGAGGTCATAGACGGAGCACCTCCCGGACGTTCGTAGGGTCAAACCAGCGGGTTCCCTGAGCATCAATCCGGGCGATGAACCTGCCGGAGCCGGCATGGCTGAGCAGCTGTCTCTCATCCAACTCCAGCCCCATCTCCCCAGCGATGCGGCATAGGCCTCGGAAGTCAACCCATCCCCGCGGCGTGCTGGCCACCTGCAGAGGCCGAAGGATTGAACTGATTTTCGTCGAGGTTTTAGAATAATGCTAAGCTAGAAGAAGGAGGAGGGCCTCAACCGCTATGGAGAAAATCACCGACACCCACTGGTCCTTGATTGCCCCGTTGCTGCCGGCCCAGAAGCCGAGGGGCAGGCGGCGCGCCGATGATCGGCAGACGCTGCACGGGGTCCCGTGGGTGCTGCGCTCTAGAGCGCGAAGGAACGACCTGCCGAAGGGGTTCGGGAGCGATACGCGGCGGCACCGGCGCGTCTAGGAAAGGCAGGCTGGGCGTGTGGGAGCGCGTCATGACCACGCTCCCAGCACTTGGTTGCTAAAGTGAAGCTCCCCGCAGCCCCGACGAGTCGGGGCGGGGCTTCTGGTGTCTGAACAATCGTGATCGCAGCAGGAACAGTATGGCCCTCTCCCTCCTGTCCCTCTCCTGCAAGGAGAGGGACGATACCCCCTTCCTCTTTAGGGAAGGGGGCCAGGGGGTTAGGGCGTTGCCAACTCCAGGAAGCCAAGAGCGCAACGGTTGAGTAACCTTCGATGTGTCGTGTAACGTGCTTCCGAGGCAAACGCCTCCGGAGCCCCGCCTGCGGCGGGGGGCCGCTTTCCGCCCGCCCCGACTTGTCGGGGCGGGCGGAAAGCGGCCTCACTTATGAGCGTCACTATCAACAAGCGGCCTCCGAATCCGTTCGCCCTGAGCCGAAGCCCCGAGCCCGGCGTGGGGGTCTTGTCGAAGGGCGGGTTCGTGGTTCGACAGGCTCACCACGAACGGACATAATAACGGCCTTTCCCGCAAGCAGGTACTAGGGAATGAGGACTTGCGTACGATGCGGCACTTGAGCTACTTCCCGTATCGTACGATTAATATGAGGTAAGTCGTAGGGGGTGAGACAAAGTATAATACATAGTCAAAGTGTAGTACAATGAGGATTCGCCTCGGACCGAGGCCATGACGAGAGCGGGACGGCTCGGCCTGAGAAATCGGCTAAGCGCATGAGATGGAGCACAGGAAGAGACTCCTGTACAAGAAAGGAAGCGAGATGAAGAACCTCTACCGTAAACTGAGGCACAGCCAGAAGGGTTTTACCCTGATTGAGCTGCTGATAGTCGTGGGCATCCTGGGCCTGCTGGCTGGGGTGGCCTACCCCGTCTACGCCAACTTCTTTAACGAGGGCTCGGCAGAGTCCGCGACCGCCGAGTTGGAGGCCACCCAGGCCGGCATGTACGCCGCGATGGCAGAAAACCGGGTGGGCACCGTGATCGCGGAGGCTAACCCCGCCGACTTCAATTCCGTCCAGCTCGATAACGACGCCGACGGTGTAGTGGACGTAGGCGAGGTACTCATCGACCTCATACCCGCGTACCTGGACCGAGCGCCGGTGCACTGCACGTACAGCTATGACAACAGGGGGTTCGTGACCCAGGGGGATGAGATCGGCGGAGACTTGGATGGCATTTGTGAACCGTAAGGTGGCATAAGCAAGAGGAGGCCGGGTACGACTGAGGGGGGCGAGCCGCTCGTGTCACAGCGGCTCGCCCCCAGGATGGTTTGGCACCTTCTTGTACGCATAAGCTGTCTCAGAGACCCGCCGGCAGGGGCCCCTGGAGGCGGGTCCCCGATGCATCGCCTCCGGGAGAGTCCAGGGAGCACGGGTCTCCTGCCGGGGTCTGAGGTGTCTCCAGAGCCACGTCTCGGGTGGCTGGCTGGGCGGTGAAGCGCTTGCGCAGGGGGGACCTATGGTGATCCAACAGGCGTTGCAGCGGATGGTAGAGAACGGGGCGTCGGACGTCCACCTCCTGCCGGACAGCCCGCCGGCGTACCGCATCCATGGCCAGATCCAGTTCGCGGAAGGGCTGGTTCCAGTCACGGGCGAAGCACTGATGCAGGAGCTGGAGCAGCTCCTGGACAAACGCCAGGTGGATTCCTTCCGGCAGGACATGGAGCTGGACTTCGCCCTGGAGATCGAGGGCGCAGGCCGGTTCCGGGGGAACGCGGCCATGGCCCGCGGAAGGCCCTTCCTCGTCTTCCGCCACATCACCGAGCTGACCCTGGACTTCGAGGCCTTGGGGCTGCCGGCCATCTACAAGGACCTGGCCATGACGCCCCGAGGCCTGGTCATCGTCACCGGCCCGGTGGGCTCAGGCAAGTCCACCACCCTGGCGGCTTTCATCCAGTACATCAACGCCAACACCAACCGGCGCGTGGTGACGCTGGAGGACCCCATCGAGTACCTCTTCCACAACGAGCGCTCGATCATCACCCAGCGGGAGATCGGCCACGACAGCCGGTCCTTCATCGCAGCCCTGGGCCGGGTCCTCCGCCAGGACCCTGACGTCATCATGGTGGGAGAGACCAGGGACGCGGCCACCGTGGAGGCGACCCTCATAGCCGCCGAGACTGGCCACCTGGTCCTGAACACGGCCCACGCCCCCAGCGCCCCCCAGACCGTGGACCGCATCATCGGCATGTTCCCCCCCCACCAACAGGCTCAGGTCACCGCCCAACTCGCCTCGGTCCTGGAGGGGGTGCTCTACCAGGAGTTGCTACCCAAGGCCGACGGCACGGGCCGCGCCGTCGCCGTGGAGGTGATGCTGGGGACCTACGCCGTCAAGAACATGATCCGGGAGGGTAAGGTCCACCAGCTCTACAGCACCATCCAGACGGGGGGCCAGCTGGGGATGCGGACCATGGACGAAGCGCTGCTCCAGCTGTGCCGCAGGGGAGTCATTACCGAGGAGTTAGCTCTGGCCCGCGCCCAGAACCGGGAAACGCTGGAGCGGGATCTCAAGATGGCGGTCCCGGGCGCTGCGGGACGCCAGGCTCTGGTGCCCACGCTTCCCGGACAGGGGTCCCGCCGGGAGGCGCCTCGACCGGCCGGACCCACGCCCCTATGGGCGACCACCGGGAAAGCGCAGACGTAATCCTCTTATGTACGGTGATTTGACATCTGCTGGTATCCCTAACAAAAGCAAACACGCTGCTGTATCGTTCGCTGCTCGGGCGCAGTGGCGGGGCCTGCCCTTCTGTTGGCGGGACAAGACAATCCTATGGGGGGCAGGAGGTCTAACGTGAAGTCACCGGTGATGGACCTGAAGTACCGGCCCATCGACGCTGCAATTCTGAAGCACCTCCCGGAGGCCCTCGCCCGCCGGTACTGCGCCATTCCAGTGGAGTTCCAGGGGAATGTCCTGCTGGTGGCCATGGGCGACCCTGGGAACATCCAGGCCGTGGAGGACCTGCAGGCGCAGGCCGGCCGCGTGAGGATTCAGGTGGCACCGGCGGACCCCGCCCAAGTCAACGACGCCATCGACCTCTACTACAAAGCCACGGCCAGCATTGCCAAACAAGTCAAGGACTACACCAGCTCGGCGATCCACGAGGCGTCGCAGGCGGTGGCTGCCGACTCCCTGGCCCAAGCGCCGGTGGTTCAGACCCTGGACCTCCTCTTGTTGCAGGCGATCCGAGATCGGGCCTCCGATATCCACATCGAGCCCCAGCCGGGGCGCTTGAGGGTCCGGTCCCGGATCGACGGCGTCCTGCAAGACGCTCTCTCCCTGCCCATGGCGATCCATTCGGCCCTGGTTTCCCGCGTCAAGATCCTGGCCGAGATGAACATCGCTGAGCGCAGGGCGCCCCAGGACGGTCAGTTCACCTTTAAGGGGGCCAACAAAGAGGTGGACGTCCGGGTAGCCAGCATCGAGACGGCCCACGGGGAGCGAGTGGAGCTGCGGCTCCTGGACAAGGGCACCAAAGTGCTCGGCCTTGGCGATCTGGGATTCCTTCCCGACGCCCTGGACCGGCACCAGACGATGCTCCGGATGCGCCAAGGGATGATCCTCATCGGCGGGCCCACCGGCGCGGGCAAGACCACGACGCTGTATGCCTCACTGAACACCCTGGATGCCCAGGCCAGCAACATCATCACCGTCGAGGACCCCATCGAGTACCGATTCACCGACATCAATCAGATTCAGGTCAACCCCAAAATCAGTCTCACCTTCGCCAACGCTCTGCGGGCGATCATGCGCCACGACCCCGACGTGATCCTGGTGGGCGAGATCAGGGACGGCGAGACAGCTGAGATCGCCGCGCAGGCCGCGCTGACCGGCCATCTGGTTCTCTCCTCCATCCATGCCAACGACGCCGAAGGAGTGGTCTACCGCCTGGTCAACTTGGGCGTGCCCCCCTTCCTCGTCGCATCGGCCCTGGTAGGCGTCGTGGCCCAGCGAATGGTGCGACGGGTCTGCTCCAACTGCGCTGCCAGCCAGGTGGCGTTGGCCGAGGATCAGGCCGCTTTCGAGCAAGAGATGCAGACCCGGAGGGCGGAATTCATCTACGGCCGGGGATGCCAGTTCTGTGTCAACACGGGCTATCGGGGCCGGATAGGCGTCTTCGAGGTCATGACGGTCACGGAGAACCTGCGACGCCTGATCCTGGCCAACCCGCAGCCCGGGGCCATCAAGCAGCTGGCCGTCCAAGAGGGCATGGTGCCCATGATGCGCGATGGCATGCTCAAGGTCCAGCAGGGCATCACCACTCCCAAAGAGGTCCTGCGCACCCTGTACTCCCTGGAGTGATGCGCTATGAACTTCAAATACACGGCCCTAGAGCGAGACAACAGCGTGATGCATGGGGTCGTCGAGGCGCAGAACGACCGCTTGGTGGAGGAGTGGCTGACCGGGGCAGGGCTGCGGGTGATGTCGATTCGGCCCGCCCCCCGGTCCCGGGTGCTCCAGGCCTTGATGCCCCAGACCTCGAAGGTGACCCGAAAGGACCTCATCCTCTTCTCCCGACAACTGGCCACCCTGCTGCATACCGGCATACCCATGCTCATGGCCATCCAGCTCCTGCGGGACCAGGCGCCAAACCGGGCCTTTCAGGCCGTCCTGGATCGGCTCATAGCCGACCTTCGGGGAGGGCTATCCCTGCACGCCGCCATGGCCATGTCTCCCAAGACCTTCCCGCCCATGTACCTGCACCTGGTGGAGGCGGGGGAGAGCTCCGGGCGCCTAGAGACGACCCTGGAGCACCTCTCTGAATATCTCAAGAAAGAGATCGAGCTGGTTCAGAAGGTGAAGAAGGCACTGACCTATCCCGCCATCGTGCTGGCGGTGGGCGCCGTGGTTATGGTCATCCTGATCACGACGGTCATGCCCGCCATGGCCGGCGTGCTGGAGAACTTCCAGGCGGACCTGCCCCTCCTGAGCCGGATCATTGTGAACTTCAGCAATTTCGTGGAGAGATGGAGGGGGCCGGTCCTGCTGGCGCTCCTGATCCTGGTCGGGGTGGCCCTCGTGTCTCTTCGCATGCCCCAGGGCCAGAAGTTCATAGGGCACCTGCTCCTGCGCGCGCCCGTGGTGGGGCGCCTCACCATCGCCCGGAACCTAGCGCGCTTCAGCCGCACCGCGGCGTTGCTTCTGAACGCCGGTCTGCCCCTCCCCGAGTGCCTGATCCTGGGCCGGGACAGCGCCTCCAACATCATCTTCCGGCAGGCCATGGACCGGGCCCGGGAGCTGATCGTCCAGGGCCGCAGCCTCGCCCAGGCCCTCGGGGCCATCGATTTCGTTCCCGGCCTCTACGTGCAGATGGTCCGGGTGGGGGAGCAGAGCGGCGCCCTGGAAAGCAACCTGACCAGCATGGCCGAGTTCTACGAAAAAGAGGTGGACGATCGCGTGGAGGCCCTGACCAGCCTCCTGGAACCTGCCATCACCATCGGCATGGGCATCGCCGTCGGGAGCATGGCCCTGGCGGTGCTGCTGCCCATCCTCGACGTTTTGAAGGCGGTCGGCGCATAGCAATGAGCGCGCCGGGACGGGATTCGAGGGCCGGGGTGGTCTCCCGGCCCGACCTGTGCCTCTCGTCCCAGCCGGGAGCGGAGGCGATGAAGCCCAGAGGAGGGGTAGTGGAACGGGAACACGATCACCGGTGCCGCTCACCACGTTCCCGGAAGGGCCAGCGCGGAGCCCTGATGGTGGAGGCGCTGGTCGTGCTGGGCGTGTTCAGCCTGCTGGCGGTAGCCATCCTGTCGAGCGTCCAGACTGGGTACATCACCAAGAGGAAGTTCGATGAGCAGTCCACCGTGGAGAACCTCATCCGGAACCAGATGGAGCTGGTCTTCCAGGAGGAGTACGCAACACCTCCGGCCAGCTATACCTCCTACAATCCTCCTCCCCAGGACGAGGTGCCGGCCGGCTATTCGGTGAAGGCGGACGCCCTGGTATGCGACGCGAGCACCTCGCCCCTCTGTGACGGGACCAACCCAGACATAGAGATAGCAGACATAGAGATAGTTCGCATCACCGTCCTCCGTGGCGACCAAACCCGTAGGATCGTGGACACGCTGAGGGCCAACCGGTGAAGAAACCTAGGCTTGATGAGCGGGGTTTTACCCTTTTAGAGCTGCTGGTCTTCCTGGCCATCATCGCCCTGATCGTGCCCGCCATGGCGATGACGTTCTACCAGGCGCTGCGCACGGAGTCTGCCGTCGTAGACGACGGCTTGGCCATCAACGAGCTGCGGAGAGGCTTCGCCTGGCTCGCCGATGATGTGAAGATGGCCAGCAACACCCCCCTCGCGGACGGGGCGACCGTTGACTGCGTGCTGGATGCCCCCGATCCCTGCTTCACTTTGACCTCGGTGGACCAGTTCCAGGGGGCCCGGATCCCCCACAGCGGCAGCTACGCCCTGGAAACGGGGGATGAGGAAGGGAACCGCCTGGTGCGCATCTACGACGGGAGGGCCCACATCATCGCCCGGCGGGTCCTCTCGGTCTCCTTCTCGCGGGAAGGGCGGACCATCAGGGCCGACGCCACAGTGGATGCGGGCCCTGGCGCCACCCGCACCCTTTCGGTGAAGACCGTCATGAGGTCGACGCCGGACACCGGCGGACCCCTTTCCGGCATCGTCAACGACGGCCTCCTGGGCGATATCGATTTCCAGGAGTCCACCAGCACCATCTCGGCCAACTGGACCGGCTTCAGCGACCCCGGCGGCATCGCCCGCTACGACTGGGCCATCGGCACCACACCGGGCGCCACTAACGTCCAGGACTGGACCGGCATCGCCCTGGCCACCAGCGCCACCAATAGCGGGCTGACGCTGACCGACGGCCAGACCTATTACGTCAGCGTCCGGGCTGTTGACAACACGGGCAACATCGGCGCTCCGGCCGTCTCGGATGGCCTCACCGTGGACACCACCGACCCGAACAGCGGCTCCGTCAACGACGGCACCGGCGGCGACGTCGATTACCAGTTCTCTACCACGACCATCTCGGCCAACTGGAGCGGCTTTACCGACGCCGGCAGCGGGATCGCCCGCTACGAGTGGGCCATCGGGACGACGGCAGGCGGCACCCAGGTGCAGCCCTATACCAACGTGGGCCTGGCCACCAGCGCCACCAATAGCGGGCTGACGCTGACCGACGGCACCAAGTACTACGTCAGCGTCCGGGCCATCGACGACCTGGAGCAGCAGGGGCTGCCCGCGGATTCCGACGGCGTCACGGTGGACACCATCGCCCCGACGGCCGGCACGGTCTACGACGGCCCCACGGCCGGGGTCGACATCGACTTCCAAACATCCACCATCTCGGCCAACTGGAGCGGCTTTACCGACGCCGAGAGCGGCATCGCCCTCTACGAGTGGGCCATCGGGACAACGGCAGGCGGCACCCAGGTGCAGCCCTATACCAACGTGGGCCTGGCCAGTAACGTCACCAGGAGCGGCCTGGTGCTCACCCCCGGGATCACCTATTACATCAGCGTCCAGGCCACGGACCGGGCGGGCAACTCCACAGTGGCCAACTCCGACGGCTTCGAGGTCGATACGGTCGGCCCCACCCCTGGCACCGTGCGGGACGGCACCGGCGGCGACATCGATTTCCAGAAGTCCATCAACACCATCTCGGCCAACTGGACCGGGTTCAGCGATGGCTCGGGCAGCGGCATCGCCCGCTACGACTGGGCCATCGGGACGACGGCAGGCGGCACCCAGGTGCAGGGCTACACCGACGTGGTCCTGGCCACCAGCGCCACCAATAGCGGGCTGACGCTGACCGACGGCACCACCTACTACGTCAGCGTCCGGGCCATCGACCGGGCGGGCAACTCCACAGTGGCCAACTCCGACGGCGTCAAGGTCGATACGGTCGGCCCCACCCCTGGCACCGTGCGGGACGGCACAGGCAGCGACATCGATTACCAGACCTCCACTACGGCCATCTCAGCCAACTGGACCGGGTTCAGCGATGGCTCGGGCAGCGGCATCGCCCGCTACGAGTGGGCCATCGGGACGACGGCAGGCGGCACCCAGATGCAGAGCTACACCGACGTGGGCCTGGCCACCAGCGCCACCAATAGCGGGTTGACGCTGACCGACGGCACCAAATACTTCGTCAGCGTCCGGGCCATCGACAACCTGGAGCAGCAGGGGCCGCCTGCGGTTTCCGAGGGCGTCACCGTGGACACCACCGCCCCGACGGCCGGCACGGTCTACGACGGCCCCACGACCGGGGTCGACATCGACTTCCAAACCTCCACCAGCACCATCCAGGCCAACTGGACCGGCTTCAGCGACTCCGCCGGCATCGCCCGCTACGAGTGGGCCATCTCGGATGGCCTCACCGATGTCCAGGGCTGGACGGATGTCGGCCTGGCCACCAGCGCCACCAATAGCGGGCTGCCGCTGACCAACGGCCAGACCTATTACGTCAGCGTGCGGGCGACCGACAACCTGGGCAACGTGGGGGCGGCGGCCACCTCCGACGGGGTCACCGTGGACACCACCGCTCCGACGGCCGGCACGGTCTACGACGGCCCCACGGCCGGGGTCGACATCGACTTGCAAACCTCCACCAGCACCATCTCAGCCAACTGGACCGGGTTCAGCGATGGCTCGGGCAGCGGCATCGCCCG
>CAZKTO010000024.1:0-2247 GCA_964555685.1 uncultured Dehalococcoidia bacterium | reverse complement strand
CTACGAGTGGGCCATCGGGACGACGGCAGGCGGCACTCAAGTGCAGGGCTACACCGACGTGGGCCTGGCCACCAGCGCCAGCAATAGCGGGCTGACTCTCACCAACGGCCGGACCTACTACGTCAGCGTGCGGGCCATCGACAACCCGGGCAACACCGGGGCGGCGGCCGTCTCCAACGGCGTCACCGTGGACGCCACTGCCCCGACGGCCACCATTCTCTTCCCGGTGGCCGGCGGCTCCTATGACAGCGGCGCCTGGGGCTCCGGGTGCGAGCCGGATGGCATCTGCGGCACCGCCTCCGACTCGAGCGGCTCCGGCCTCCAGAAGGTGGAGGCCAGCATCCGCCGGGAGAGCAGCGGCCTCTACTGGGACGGCGTCTCCTTCAGCTCCGCTGCCCCGGCTTTCTTTGAGGCGAGCCTTCTTGCCTCCACCACCACCTATGACTTCAACGGCGTCCTCTCGCCATCGGCCAGCCACAAGGCCGAGGACGGCGAGATTGACGTCGCCGGCAGCGTGATCACCGGCGGCGCCTTCCCGGCCCGTCGCAACGACATCGCCGGATGGGACCCGGACCTCTGGGACGAGGCGACCTCTGCCGAGTACGCCCAGCTGCTCACATCCAACGATGCCTATTACCAGGGCGCTGACCCGGGCACCGGCGACAACGCCGCCATGCTCTTCGAGTTCGCTATCGCGGAGGCCCCGTCCAGCATCACCCAGATCCAGGTGGAGGTGGAGCTGGCCAAGGGCGCCAGCCAAGGCGCGGCCTTCGTCTACCTCTGGAACTACGCCACCAACTCCTACCTGGTCGCCGGCTCCATGACCGGCACCTTGGACCAGGTCGTTTCCTTCACCATCACGGCGAATGCACGGGACTACGTGAATGCCAGCGGCCAGCTCACCGTCTTCATCGTGAACCAGAACACCGGCGACTGGATCCGGGTCGACCGCATAAGCGTCAGCGTGACGAGCGTGGGGAACTGGTCCTATGCCTTCCCCATGGCCAACTTCCCGGCCGATGGCTCGTACACGGTCTCCGCTCGAGCCACCGACAAAGCGGGGAACGTGGGGCCCGCCTCCTCCGCCACCTTCACCGTCGATACCCCAGGAGCATGAGCATGAGGAAGCGCATGAGACGAGGCGTTCCCTGGTTTCACGGCGAAGGTGGCGGCATCGCCATCATCCTGCTGATTATCCTGATGGTGCTGGCCTTCCCCGTGTCCATCGCGGCCGTGTCCATCGCTGGCCAGCTCTCCCACAATGCTCCGGTCTATGACAATCTGCTGGTGCAGCCGTACTCGGCGGGCGGCGGGGTGGAGCACGCCGCGTGGGAGATCCGACAGGACCCCAACTTCAACGAAGGCCTGATCCCCTCCAGCCCGTCCAGACAAAGGACCATCATCAGCAATGGCCAGGATGTGCTGGTGACCACCACCAGGGACTTCACCCTTCCTACCCTGCGGGGCCAGGGGCTGGTGGTGGCCCGAAAGACGGTCACACCCACCACGGCCCCGGCCAACATCGCTAGTGAGTTCACCTACACCATCGCCATCAAAAACGAAGGATCGGAGACGGTAATGCTGGAGCAGGTGGTCGACTTTCTGCCGCCGGGGTTCAGCTACCTCCCTGGCTCCACCACGGGTATCACCGCGGCCGATCCCACCAACCCTTCCACCCCCGGGAGCGGCGTCACGACCAGCGTCCTCTACCTCAACGACGCTGGCGCGCTGCCCTATCCTTGGCAGCCGGCTCAGGGCAGCGATGCGCGGGAGGGCACCATCACCCCCGACCGGAACACCTGGACGCTGCTCCCTCAGTACTGGGACGCGGCCCCCCTCGGCGTCTCCGGGGTTCTCCCGGCGACCACCTGGCGCCACACCCAACAGCTGCAGACGGCCCGCTCCAACAACCAGTGGCGTTGGACGGTCCAGGTCCTGCGGGGCGGCGTGGTCGCCTTCCAGTTCACGTCGGCTGCTGCCGACGCACCAACGACGTGGGCCGTCGCCTCCATGTACCATAACCCGGGGGATATCGCCACCCAGGCCGGCGACCGGCTGCGGCTTTTCGTGGAGGTGTGGAGCAACCGGTCGAGCAGCTCAGACCGGCGGTTTGACTACCGCTGGGGCGGCGCGGAGGGCTACGTCTCTCGCACGAAGGTCCCCGACCTGGATACCGGGTGCGTGGGGCCCACCCAGAAGCTCACCTGGGAGTTGCCTAGCCCCATTGGCATCCAGGTTCAAGAGACG
>CAZKTO010000023.1:0-37416 GCA_964555685.1 uncultured Dehalococcoidia bacterium | reverse complement strand
CTACGGCGCGGGCAAGGGCGGCATCTTCGGCTTCACCAACGTCGTCAGCCGAGACCTGGCCCCCTTCGGCATCACCGTCAATGGGGTGAACCCAGCGGCGACGCTCACCCGCATGGTCACCGAATCCCTCGACCGGGCCAAGGAGCGCGGGCTGGACCCATCGCAGGCCCAGCGTATGCTCTCGGTGGCGCAGGACCCCTCGGACATCGCCGTCGTCGCCGCCTTCCTCTGCACCGAGGCCGCGGCCGACGTCACCGGCCAGTTCTTCTTCGTCCAGGGTGGCTCCGTCGGCCTCTTTCAGCCCCTCACCGTCACCAAGTCCATCATCAAGGACGGCCACTGGACGCCCGAGGAGCTGGCCAAGGCCATCCCCAAGTTCGAGATCCCGCCCCCGCGGCAGCTGTATTAGGCGGCCACGACCACAGGCGCGTGGCCCTAGCGCGGGTGGGATGAACTGCGGAGGAACCCCTGGCGTGTCAGGGAAGTCGGTCGGCTGCGCGCACGCACCGCGCCTGGCTGCCCAAGAAGGAGGTGGCGAGTGGAGCTGCTGCTAGCAGTGCACATTGGGCTAGGCGAGGTGGCGCTCCTGGCGTTCTTGTGGACGCTCCTGGAGGTGTTCCACGGCCCCACCGGCGCGTCCCTCCTGAGCCGCGTCCCTGGCCGGGACGGGGCTGATCTTTGGCGCCTGGCTCATGGGCGGGATGTACTACGTCATCCACTACGGCAAGAATGTGAAGCCTGTCATCATCCAAGGGCCGTGGCCCTGGGCCCACGGCGTGTTCATGGAGGCCAAGGAGCACATCTTCCTTTTCATTCCGTTCGTGGCCGTGATGTTCCTGGTGCTGGTCTGGCAGCACGGGGACCAGCTTAGCGAGCGGAAGGACTTCCGGTTTGCTACCTTCGCCACAGGAGGGCTCGTGGTGCTTCTGGGCACTCTTATGACCGTGTTCGGCTACTTTGTGAGCAACGGGTTCCGGGCCGCCGTTCAGCCCTAGCAGGAGGCAAGCCGTGTCAGACGAGACTCTGGCTAACAACACTGAGCCTTCCCGTGCGGAGCCCGTGCACCTCAGCATCGCCGCGCTCGCCATCGGCGCGGCTGCCAGCATCGCGGCGGTTGTCATCATGACGATCGCCGCGGAGCTGAGCAAACCGACGAAAGACGCCTTCGCGGAGGCAACGGGGCACCATTGGGTCACCAAGGGGCTGATCGCCCTCGGCGTCTACATCGTCACGGTCGGCGCCGCGCAGATGCTGCTGGCGGGCCGGAGGGAGAACCCCGTGCTCTCCAGCCTCCTCGTGGTTGCAGCGGCGCTCGTGGGGACCGTCCTGCTCCTTTTCTTCTTCGTAGGCCGTTTCGTCGCTGATTAGCGCGGGGCGCGAGGCAGGGCAGCCTCAGGAGGCGCCCCCTCCCAGGCCCGGCGGTCAGCGGCCTGGCTTCAGGTACTCGGTGATCGGCAGGACGCTATAGGAGCCTGAGCCGCTCATGGCGGACCGGACGGCGGCGTTTGCCGTGTCGAGCGACGTGAAGCACGGGATGCGGCGCTCGGCGGCGGCCCGGCGGATCTGGAAGCCGTCGCGCATGGGGGCCCGCCCGCCCGAGGTGGTGTTCACCACGGCCTGGACCGTCCCATCCTCGATCACGTCCACCACGTTGGGGTGCCCCTCACCCAGCTTCTTCGTCGTCAAGTGCGCTCGCAGCCCCAGGCTCTCGATCATGGCAGCCGTGCCCTCGGTGGCGTAGAGCTCGTAGGCCTGGGCGGCCAGCCGCTGGACCAGGGGCACCGCCTCCGGCTTGTCCCGGTCGGCGATGCTCAGGAGCACGCCGCCCTTGGGCGGGAGCATCAGCCCGGCGGCCAGGAGCGCCTTGGCCAGGGCCGCGTCCAGGGTCCGGTCCACTCCCATCACCTCGCCCGTGGACTTCATCTCGGGGCCCAGATAGGTGTCCACGCCCGCCAGCTTGGACATGGAGAAGACGGGCGCTTTCACCGCCACCAGAGGCTGCGCCGGCCACAGGCCGCCCTCGTACCCCTGGGCTTTCAGACTTTTGCCCAGCATCACGTTCGTCGAGAGCTTCACCAGCGGCACGCCCGTGACCTTGGAGATGAACGGCACCGTCCGGCTGGAGCGGGGGTTGAGCTCGATGATGTAGACCGCCGGCTCGCCGTCCTCCCGCGGGGGCATGACCACGAACTGCACGTTGAAGAGGCCCCGGAAGCCCATCTCCACGGCGACCCGCGTGGCGTAGTCGACAATGGTCCGGCCTTCGGCCTCGGTGAGGGTCACGGCGGGATAGACGCACATGGCGTCGCCCGAATGGACCCCCGCCCGCTCGATGTGCTCCATGATCCCCGGGATCAGCACCCGCTCGCCGTCGGACACGGCGTCCACCTCCACCTCCTTCCCCTCCAAGTACTTATCAATGAGGATGGGATGGCCGCCTCCGGCCTCGAGCGCCATCTGCATGTAGCGAACCAGCTCCGTGGCGTTGTGGACGATCTCCATGGCGCGGCCGCCCAGGACGTAGCTGGGGCGCACCAGCACCGGGTAGCCGATGAGCTTGGCGACGTTCAGCGCATCCTGGACGGCCAGGACCGCGGACCCCGGCGGCTGCGGGATGCCGAGCTGGTCGAGGAAGGCGCCGAAGCGCCCGCGGTTGGACGCCAGATCGAGGGCCTCGGCGCCGGAGCCCAGAATGGGCAGGCCCGGCCGCGCGATGGGCAAGGCGAGATTGACCGCCGTCTGCCCCCCGAACTGGACGCACGTGGGCGGGACATCCTCCCGGCCCGAGGCCTCGCGGTAGGTCTCGTTCTCAATCACGTCCCGCACCTTCTCCTCGTCCAGCGGCTCGAAGTAGAGGCGGTCGCTGGTGTCGAAGTCGGTGGAGACCGTCTCCGGGTTGGAGTTGATGATGATGCTCTTGACTCCGGCCTGCTGAAGGGCCCACGAGGCATGCACGCTGCAGTAGTCGAACTCGATCCCCTGGCCGATGCGGATGGGCCCGCTGCCGATGACGATGGCCTTGGGCCCCGGGCTGGCCTCGGCCTCGTTCTCCTGCTCGTAGGTGCTGTAGAAGTAGGGCGTCTCGGCGGCGAACTCGGCGGCGCAGGTGTCCACCATCTTGTAGACGGGACGGATGCCCCACTCGCGGCGCAGGGCCCGGACCTGCTCCGCGAGCCGGTCCGCCAGCGTCCCGATCACCTCGTCCGAGAGGCCCATCCGTTTGGCCTCCCGTAGCAGGTCGGGCCCCAGGGGCTCCGCCAGCAGGCGCCGCTCCATGGCGACGACGTTGCCCAGTTTGGAGAGGAACCAGGGGTCGATGCTGGTGCGCCGCGTCAGCTCGGCCGGATCGGCGCTGCGGCGCAGGGCGGCCAGGAGCGCCCACAGGCGCAGATCGTTCGGGTGGAGGGGTAGCTTCGCCATGTCCAGCTCGTCGCCAGCACTCCAGGCCGGGTCCTCCCACAGGGATGACTTGTTGCCGTTCTCCAGAGACTGGATGGCCTTGAGCAGCGCCCCCTCGAACGAGCGGTCGATGGCCATCACCTCGCCGGTGGCCTTCATCTGCGTGCCGATGGACCGGTCGCCGTAGGCGAACTTGTCGAAGGGCCAGCGGGGGATCTTGACGACGCAGTAGTCGAGGGCCGGCTCGAAGGCCGAGGTGGTCTTCTTGGTGACGGCGTTGGGGATCTCGTCCAGACGCCTGCCCACGGCGATCTTGGCGGCGATGCGCGCGATAGGGTAGCCCGTGGCCTTGCTGGCCAGGGCGGAGCTGCGGCTGACGCGCGGGTTGACCTCGATGACGGCGTAGGCGCGGCGGTCCGTGACGCCGGGCAGGCCCACGGCGGGGTGCGGCGCCAGCGCGTACTGAATGTTGCATCCGCCCTCGATGCCCAGGGCCCGGATGATCTTGAGGCTGGCCGAGCGCAGCATCTGGTACTCGTGGTCGGAAAGGGTCTGGCTGGGCGCCACGACGATGCTATCGCCCGTGTGGACCCCCATGGGGTCCATGTTCTCCATGTTGCAGACGGTGATGCAGGTATCGGCGCCGTCCCGCATCACCTCGTATTCGATCTCCTTCCATCCGGCCAGGCTGCGCTCGATGAGCACCTGGTGGATGGGGCTGACGGCGAGCCCCCCGCGGGCGACCTGCCGCAGCTCGTCCCACGTGTGAGCGATCCCCCCGCCGGTGCCGCCCAGGGTGTAGGCGGGCCGGACGATCACCGGCAACCCGATGCGCCGGGCCACCATCTCCGCCTGCTCCAGGCTCGTCACCGTCTTGCTATCGACCACCGGCTCGCCGATGGAGAGCAGGAGCTGTTTGAAGAGCTCCCGGTCCTCGGCCTTGCGGATGCTCTCCAGGGACGTGCCCAGCACCCGGACGCCGTACCGATCGAGGACGCCGGCGTCGCCCAGGGCCACGGCCAGATTCAGGCCCGTCTGCCCGCCCAGGGTGGCGATGAGGCCATCGGGCCGCTCCCGCGCGATGACCCGCTCCAGCACCTCGACGGTGAGGGGCTCGATATAGACCACGTCGGCGATGTCCGTATCGGTCATGATGGTGGCGGGGTTGGAGTTGACGAGGACGGAGGTGACGCCCTCCTCTCGCAGGGCCTTGCAGGCCTGCGTGCCGGCGTAGTCGAACTCGGCCCCCTGCCCGATGATGATGGGCCCGGAGCCGATGACGAGGACCTTCTGGGGTTTGGTCATGCGCGAGGCCGCATCATTTCTCGTACCCAGCGTCGCGCGCCGGCCTCCGGTCCGGCGCTGAGCGCAGGATCTCCCCCAGGCGCCGGTAGTCCTCCGCCTGCCGCTCGAAGGGGCGCACCGCCATCGCCCGCGCGCTCGGGTGATAGAGCGGGACGGCGGTCAGGCCCCGCCACGCGACCGGCCGCGCCACGTCCTCTTTGAGCACGATCCGGTGCGGCTCGATTAGGGCCAGCGCGTCCAGGGCCTTCTGGCCCAGCGTCACAATAAACGGCGGCTGGATGATGTCGAGCATCTCGCGCAGGTAGTCGGAGCAGTTGTGGATCTCGCGGGCCGTGGGCCGGTCGTTCCGCCCCTTCGCATCCTGGGGGTTGCACTGGACGGCGTTGGTGATGAAGAGGTCCTCCCGCCGCAGCCCGGCGCACTCGAGCAGCCGCTTGAAGTTCTCACCGCTCCGGTCGCCATGGAAGGGGACGCGCGTGATGTGCGACCCCAGCCGTCCCGGCGCCTCGCCGATGACGACGACCCTGGCCTCCAGACGCCCGTTGAGGGGCCCCAGCACCGCCGAGTGGGCCTGCATCCGAGGGCAGCGCCGGCAGTTGTAGGCCCGCTCCGCCACGTCCCGGAACCAGATGTACTGCTCCTCCGTGGCGGGAGCGGCGGCGATGGGCAGACTGGAGGGCATCGCTCGCTATCCCTTCCCCCGTGCCGGGGCGCCGCCGGCGCTCCGCACCATCTCCAGGAAGCGGTCGAACATGGGCACGTTGTCCAGCGGCCCCGGCGACGCCTCCGAGTGGTACTGGATCGAGATGAGCGGCAGGCTCCGGTGCGCCAGGCCCTCCACGGTGCCATCGTTCAGGTTCACCTGGCTGACCGTGACATCCGGAGGGAGGCTCCCGGCGTCGACGGCGTAGCCGTGGTTCTGAGCCGTGATGTGGACGCGCCCCGTGGCTAGGTCCTTGACGGGATGGTTCCCGCCCCGGTGGCCGAACTTGAGCTTGAAGGTCCTGCCGCCCAGAGCGTGGGCCAGCACCTGATGGCCCAGGCAGATGCCCATGAGCGGCGTCCGTCCCATGAGCCCTCGCGCCGCGCCGGTCATATAGTCCAGGAGCGCCGGGTCCCCGGGGCCGGGGGAGAGGACGACGCCATCGGGCCGGGCCGCCAGGATCTCGTCAGCCGTGGTAGTCGCCGGGACGATGGTGACGGCGCAGCCCTTGGCCCGCAGGATGCGGGCGATGTTGTACTTGAAGCCCATGTCGACGATGGTCACCGCGATGGGTCGCTGCGCCGCCGCCGGTGCAGCCCAGGCGTAGCGCTCCTGGGCCGTCACGCGCTTCACGAAGTCCAGCTCGCCGTACCGAGGTTGTGTCTTCAGCGCCTCCAGCGCCTCCCCGGGCGCGTGCTCGGAGGTGACGATGCCCATCATCACCCCGCGGGTGCGCAGCCGGCGCGTCACCGCCCTCGTGTCCACGCCGCTGATCCCCGGCACCCCCTGCGACGCCAGAAATTCGTGGACGGTCCGCTCGCTCTGCCAGTGGCTGGGCGCGTCGCAGTGCTCGCGCACAATGAAGCCGCGCACCTGAATGCGCCGCGATTCGAAGTCCTCGGCGTTGATGCCGTAGTTGCCGATGAGCGGGTACGTGGGGATGACGATCTGGCCGGCGTAGGAGGGGTCCGTCAGGATCTCCTGGTAGCCGGTCATGCTGGTGTTGAAGACGACCTCGCCGACGGCGGTGGCCGGGGCGCCCAGCGGCCGCCCCTCGTAGACGGAGCCGTCCTCGAGCACGAGGCAGGTCCTACCGGCCATGGCCCGGCGCCCCCTCTGCATCGGTGTAAACGATGGCGCCGCCGAAGACCGTGGCGACGACCTTGCCCCGCAGCCGCCGCCCGTGCAGCGGCGAGTTCCTCCCCTTGGACGCAAAGGCCCCGACGTCCACCACCCACTCCCGGGCCGGATCGAAGAGCACGATGTCGGCGGGGGCGCCCGGCCGCAGCGTCCCCATGCCGCTCCTGCCGCCGCCGAGGACGCGGGCCGGCCCCCAGGTGAGCCGCTCGACCAGCGCCGGGAGCCCTATGCGCCCCTCGTGAACGAGGGCCAGCACGCTCCCCAGCGCCGTCTCCAGCCCGCTGATCCCGAAGGCGGCCCGGTCGAACTCGCACAGCTTGTCCTCGGTGGCGTGGGGCGCGTGGTCCGTGGCGATGGCATCGATGACGCCCTCGCGCAGCCCCTCGATCAGGGCCTCGACGTGCCCGCGGGAGCGGAGCGGCGGGTTCACCTTGGCGTTGGTATCGTAGGCCCAGCCGACGCCGGCCCCGCGCCCGCTGCCGTCGCCCTCGCTCCCGGGGCCCAGCGCCACCGCCTCGTCCGTCAGCGTCAGATGGTGCGGCGTGGCCTCCGCGGTGACGGGCAGCCCGCGCTCCTTGGCCCTGCGGACCAGGGCGACGGCCCCGGCGGTGCTCAGGTGGGCTAGGTGGACGTGCCCGCCCGTCAGCTCGGCGAGCGAGATATCGCGGGCGACCATCGTCTCCTCGGCGGCGGGCGGGACGCCCCGCAGCCCCAGGCGCGTCGCCACGTGGCCCTCGTGCATGACGCCGCCCGAGAGCGACGGGTCCTCGCAGTGGTCCATCACCGGCACGCCCAGGGCGCGAGCGTAGGCGAGGGCGCTGCGCATGATGCCAGCGTCGGCTACGGGGCTGCCGTCGTCCGAGAACGCGACGGCCCCCGCCTCGGCCAGCTCGCCCAGGTCCGTCAGGACGCGGCCCGCCCGCTCCTTCGTCACCGCGGCCACGGGCAGCACCCGCGCCATCCCCTCGGCCTGGGCCTTGGCCAGGACGAATTCGACGGTGGCCCGCGTGTCGATGGCCGGCTCCGTGTTGGGCATGCAGCATATCGCGGTGAAGCCGCCCCGCGCCGCGGCGCGGACGCCCGTGGCGATGGTCTCCTTGTGCTCGAAGCCCGGCTCCCGGAGGTGGCAGTGGAGATCGACGAGGCCGGGGGCGACGACGAGATTCGCGGCGTTCAGGACCGGCGTCCCCTCGGGGGCGCTCAGCCGCCCGCCCGCCTTGACGGCGGCGATGCGCCCCTCCGTCACCAGCAGGTCGCCGGTGACGTCGACGCCCTGGGCGGGATCGATGATGCGCCCGCCGCGGATGAGGAGCGAGCGGCTCACGCCTCGCCTCCGGCCGAGAGCAGGAGATAGAGGAGGGCCATGCGGATCGCAACGCCGTTCGTCACCTGCGCCTCGATGAGGGAGCGCGAGCCGTGGGCCAGGCCGTGGCTGATCTCGATGCCCGCGTTCATCGGGCCCGGGTGCATCACGAGCGCCCCGGGCTTGGCCCGCGCCAGCCGCTCCTCGTTCACCTGGTAGGCGCGAACGTACTCGCGGAGGCTCGGCATCAGGCCGTCGCTCAGGCGCTCCTGCTGGAGGCGCAGCGCCATGACCACGTCCGCCCCCTCTAGGGCCGAGTCCAGGCTGCTGCTCAGCGCGAGCCCGGAGCCCTCCCCGGCAGCGGCGAAGGCCTCCGGGGCCTCCGCGGGCAGGAGCGTCGGCGGGCCGCAGAGCACCACGCTGGCGCCCATGGCCCGCAGGCCCCAGACGTTGGAGCGCGCCACGCGGCTGTGCAGGATGTCCCCCACGATGACCACCTTGAGGCCCTCGATGCGGCCCAGGCGCTGGCGGATAGTGTAGAGATCGAGGAGGGCCTGGCTGGGGTGGGCGTGCCAGCCATCGCCCGCGTTGATGACGCGCAGGGTCGTGTGGCGGGCCACAAGATTGGGCGCCCCGGACATGCCGTGGCGCATGATCAGGGCGTCGGCGCCCATGGCCTCGAGGGTCCGGGCCGTGTCCACCAGCGACTCGCCCTTGCGGGCGCTGCTATCGGCGCTGGAGAGGTTGATGACGTCCGCGCTGAGGACCTTGGCCGCCTGCTCAAAGGAGGCGCGGGTGCGGGTGCTGGGCTCGTAGAAGAGGGTCACGATGGTCCGGCCGCGCAGGGTGGGCACCTTGCGGATGCGGCGGCCCAGGACCTCCTTCATGGCGTCTGCCGTCTCCAGCACCAGGCCGATCTCGGCGGGCGTGAAGTCGTCCAGGTCCAGCAGGTGGCGCCGGCGAAAGACCGGGCGGCCTGGGCGCGCCGCCGCCGTCCGGCCCTCGATAGTCCTGATCGCGGTCATGGCTCACCTCCTGCGGGCGCTGGCTCCCCGCCCTCGGCCCGTTCCCGGATGACCACCTCGTCCTCGCCGTCGACTTCCTTGAGGCGGACCTGCACCTCCTCCGCGAGGGAGGTCGGCACGCTCTTGCCCACGTAGTCGGCGCGGATGGGCAGCTCGCGATGGCCCCGGTCGACCAGGACCGCCAGCTGCACCTGCCGCGGCCGCCCGAAGTCCATGACGGCGTCCATGGCGGCGCGGATGCTGCGCCCGGTGAAGAGCACGTCGTCCACCAGGATGACGCGCATCTGCTCCAGGTTGGCCGGCAGGTCCGTCTGACGCAGCACCGGCGGCGCCCCGCTGGCGACGTCATCGCGGTAGAGGCCGATGTCCAGCGCGCCCACCGGCGGCGCCACGCCCTCGAACTGCTGGATGTAGGAGGCCAGCCGCCGGGCGATGGGCACGCCCCGCGTCACGATGCCCAGGAAGAGCACGTCCTGGACGCCCCGGTTGCGCTCGACGACCTCGTGGGCGATGCGCACGAGGGCCCGCCGCACGTCGTCGGCCGTCATGATCGTCTTCTCGCGCATGGTGCTCTTGGTCATAGAAAAAGGCCCCCCGCAACTAACACGGGAGGCCTTGGCACGCCTCGCAGAGAGTATGAACCGTCAGCCCGCGGGGGCTCGTGTCAACGCTCATGGTGCACCTTGCCGGCCTCGCGGGACCGGCTTAAAGGAGCGGGTGTGTCGCTCAGTATTCTAGCACCACGCGGCGCCGTTGGACAAGGGGCTGGAGACCTGACCCTCCTTCGACTGATCCTTCGCGGAGTTGACCCTGAGCCCTTCAACAAGTTCAGGACAGGCTCCGCCGAAGGACTCAGGACTTCGGCTCAGAGGTTGTGAATTTTTCCTTCGTAGGGGCAACCCCCCGTGGTTGCCCCAGATGGGCGGGCACGGGGGCCCGCCCCTACGGGCGATTTGTTCACAGCCTCTCAGGATGCCGCCTGGCTTCGTAGAAGGGCTGCGGGGGTCCAACCTCAGAATGTCAAGCCTCACCGAGGCTTCAAGAACTCCAGGAGTGCCCCATTAAACGGGGCCGGCATCTCCTCGTGCGCGTAGTGCCCGGCGTGCGGGACCAGCCGCAGCGCGGCCTGAGGCAGCGCCGCTTCGAGCCGCCGCGCCTGCTCCACGGGCGCCAGGGCGTCCAGCTCGCCCCAGAGCAGGAGGAGCGGCGTCCCCAACCCCGCCAGGGCCGAAGGAAGGGATGGCAGCCGCGCTCGGAGGGAGGCGTTGGCGTTGGCCACGCCGGTCATGGTGCGGGCCCGCTTGAGGGCGCGGACGTAGCCATCGAGGAGCTCCGGGGAGAGATTGCGCCGCTCCACGTAGCCGCGCCTGAGCAGCCGCTGCACGCGCCCCTTGGCGCCGCGCTTGTACCACTGCCTCGCCAGGAGACTCGTGGGCGGGGTCAGCCGCAGCGGCGCATCGCTGGCCTCCAGCGGCGCCCCCGACAGCGCCAGCCGCGCGACCCGCTCCGGGTGCCGGAGCGCCGTCTCCGCCGCCGCCAGCGCCCCAAAGCCCAGGCCCGCCAGCGCCGTCCGCTCGATCCCCAGCGCGACGAGAAAGGCGGCGATGTGGTCGCTCACCGCCTCCAGGGTGTAGGGGAACCGCTTCGGGACGTCGCTTCCGCCCCAGCCGGGCAGGTCGAGGGCGAGGACGCGCATCCGGCTGGCAAGGGCATCGACGCTATAGCGCCAGGTCCGGGCGTCGCCGGGGATATCGTGGACCAGAACGACCGCGTCGCCGTACCCGAGATCGAGATAGCGGGTCCGGGCGCCGCTTACGGAGATGATCTTGGCTGGATGCACCGGGTACGCCAGGGGCTGCGGGCGCGCCGGCCCCAGAGGCGCATTCTACCAGATGGGGCGCGATTCGGAGCTCCTCGAACTCATCCCGTCCTTCAGCCGAAGGACCCTCCCCCTTGATGGGGGGCCTGAATGGACAATACGCAGAACTTTTGAGGTCAAGCCAACACTGGCTCCCAAGCGGGGCGAGTTGCCACGAGGGCCAGTTCACCCTCCAGGGGCAAGGCAACTCTGGCCCAGGCAATAATCCTCGCCCCTATCCTGATCTAGGATGGGGGGAGGCGCCGGGCATGAGCGAACCTTCGCGCCCTAATGATCCCAATGGCGGCTACAATCAAGGCAGCGACCCACATCGGTGCGAACCACAAAAACATGACTCCCAGCAGGATAGCTCCCAGGACTACCAGAACACCTCCTGCGATAGGCCACCGCCAGCCACTGATGAAAAGCCCCGACAGGACTATTAATGTAGCTATGCTGATGAGGCCTATCCATGGGAAGAACCCTTCGACGGGAGGGGATGCGAAATCCGAATCAGAGGATATCCCTGCGAATAACAGGGGCATAAGGGTTAGGACCACCGCAACCCCCAGAAACACCTTTGCGACTCGTGAGCTGTTCATGGATGGTCTCCTTTCGGTAGCTCCGGATACCCGATTCCGTGGCTCCTCAGTGGATAGCCGCATGGAAGGGCTTGCTGACTCCTGCATCACGCACCGTCGAGAGCCATTACGCCGACGTTGCGTCGCGGCTCAGGATGCAGCCCTAAACTATCACACGGTTTGCCCTCTAGGGCGAAACTCATCGTAAAAGTTTTACCTTTTGTCCAGAGTGGTGGAGGGTGAGAGCCTGCCCTGAGCCCTTCGGCTCCGCTCAGGGTGAACTCCGCGAAGGGGTGGGGGTCAAACCGGACTTGGTTTATCCGCCCCGGCCGCGGCGTTGACAACCCTTGCGCGGGGCGTATGATTCGGAGCCGGGGTCGCGGCGGCCATCCCGAGGCCGCCCTTCGATCGGTAACGGGGGCGAATGGAATGCAGCGGGACCCGGTCTGCGGCCAATCTTTGAGCGACGACGAGGTTCGCCAGGTGGATAGCGGGACGTCCCGCTATGCCACCAAGAAGGAGCACCAGGGTAAGTGGTACTACTTCTGCGGGCTCCTCTGCCGCACCAAGTTCGTCGCCAATCCCATCGCCTACGCCGAATCCAAGAAGAAGCCCTGACGCCCTTGGTCTGCGGCGGCCACCCCGGCGCGTCCTGAAGGGACCTCGATGGACCTCTCGTTCAGCCCAGAGCAAGAGCAGCTACGGAAAGAGGTCCGCGAGCTCCTCCAGCGGGAGTGCGACCGGCGCGCGGTCCGCGATATGGAGGAGAGCGACCCGGGATACTCGCCGGAGCTCTGGAAGAGGATGGCCGGCCGTGGCTGGCTGGGGCTCCCCTTCCCCGCGAAGTACGGCGGCCAGGGCAAGGGCTTCCTGGACGTCACGGTGCTCTGCGAGGAGCTCGGCCGGCAGCCGTGCCCGATCCCCATCCAGACGGGCGTACTCCAGAGTGGCCTCGCGCTCCTCGAGCTCGGCAGCGAGGCCCAGAGGCGGGCGTATCTTCCCAAGATCCTCTCGGGCGAGCTGCGGTTCAGCCTCTGCCTCACCGAGCCCAGCGCCTCCTACGACCCATCGGGCATCCAGGTGCGGGCCATGACCCGCGGCGACCAGTGGTCCATCAACGGCACCAAGCTCTTTATCCAGTACGCCGCCTCCGCCGACTCCTACCTGGTCGTGGCCCGCACGCGCGACAACGAGGACGACCCGGCCGACGGCCTCTCGCTGTTCCTGGTCGACGCCAAGAGCAAGGGGATCGGGCGCACGTCCCTCGTGACCATCGCCAGCGACAAGCAGTGCGAGCTGGTCTTCAACCAGGTACTCATCCCGAGGGAGAACCTGGTGGGGCCGCTGCACAAGGCGTGGCCCGCCATCCAGAAGGCGCTGACGCTCTCCACCATCGCCCTCTGCGCCGAGATGGCCGGCGGCACGCAGGCGGCCCTGGAGTACGCCGTCGAGTACGCCAAGGTGCGGGTCCAGTTCGGGCGGCCCATCGCCAGCTTCCAGGCGATCCAGCACTACGCCGCCAACATGCTCACGGACTCGGACGCGGCCCGGCTGAGCGTCTACGAGGCGGCGTGGCGCGTGGACGCCGGCCTCCCCTGCGAGATGGAGACCTCGGCGGCCAAGGCCATCTGCAGCGAGGCCTACCAGCGGGTGACCTCCAAGGGGCACCAGATCATCGGCGGCATCGGCTTCTACAAAGAGATGGACATGCAGCTCTGGTACCGCCGGGCCAAGGCCATGGAGCAGCTCTTGGGCGACGCCGACTACCACCGCGAGCGCGTCGCCCAGCTCATGGAGCTGTGACCCACCCCCTCTCCCAACGGGAGAGGGGGCAGGGGGAGAGGTCTCAAGCGCGTTCACTCCATGGACGATCTCATCGAAGGCCGCCAGCCGGTATTCGAGGCCCTGAAGGCCGGGCGGCCCATCCACAAGCTCTTCCTCGCGCGGGACGTGGAGCGGCGCGGCGCCATCACCTATATCCTGGCCCTCGCCCGGGAGCGGCGGGTGCCCGTCGAGTACGTGGACCGGCGGGCGCTCCAGCGGCTGAGCCCCACGGGCCGGAGCCAGGGGATCGTCGCCCAGGCGGCCGCCCGCGCCTCCGTGGACCTGGATGCGCTCCTGGCCCTCTCGCGCCAGCGCGGCGAGGCGCCGCTCTACGTGCTCCTGGACGGCATCGAGGACCCACAGAACCTGGGCGCGATCCTGCGCACCGCCGAGGCGGCTGGGGTGCACGGGGTCGTTGTCCCCGCCCGGCGGGCGGCGGGCCTGACGGCGGCCGTCGCGCGGGCCTCCGCGGGCGCCATCGAGTACGTCCCCGTGGCGCGTGTCCCGAACCTCCATCAGGCCATGGTGCGCCTGGGCAAGGAGAACATCTGGACCGTGGGCGTGGACCCCGGTGCGGAAAAGGACTTCACCCAGGTGGACTATCGCCAGCCCACCGCCATCGTCGTCGGCGCCGAGGGGCGTGGTCTGTCGCAGCTCGTGCGCCAGCGCTGCGACGTGCTGGCCTCGATCCCGATGGCGGGGCGCGTGGCGTCGCTGAACGCCTCCGTGGCGGCGGCGCTCGTCATGTACGAGGCGCTGCGGCAGCGGCGGGGGTGAGCGGCTGCGGTTCGCACGGGTCCCACCCGGTCACTATCGTGGCCGCCGTCCATCCACCTCACGCAGCCGCCGCCCTCTTCCTACCCTGGTAACGGCGGTATGCCAGCGCCAGGCTGCCGAGCGCGACGGCCACGATCACGGTGGTATACATCTTCGGCGTCAGATCCTGGATGGGCTGGGTCCGGTTCAACTGCGTGTGAACAAAGACGAACGCCGCTAGGGCAAAGGGGATGATCCAACCGATCAACGTCCGCTTCATCAAGTCCTGGCCGGCGCTCCCTGGCAGTGGCAGCAGGCCGAAGAGGAGTCGCTGCACGACGATGGCGAATATCACCAGGCTCCAGTCCTGGACTCCAGAGACGAAGCCCCGCGCCGTCTTGAAAAAGCCCTGCGCCCACGACTGGACGGCGATCTGGGGGAGGAGGTAGACGAGCGCCCATGCCAATGCCCCCAGCAGGACGAGGAAGAGCAGGCTGGCGATATTGAGTGTGAACTTCTGCCGATCGGTCAGCGCTCCCGCGGGCAACTTCAGCCCTCCCGGCAACCCCAGCATGAGGCCCGGCTTGAAGGCGAAGGCCCGCGATACCCCCACCGTGAGCATACTGACGCCCAGTTGCCCTGGGTTGAGGCCCACTCTGGCGGCGATCCTCATCCTCCTGGCGAAAAAGGCCCTCACCCACGGGTCGTACAGGGCCAAAAATCCGCTCGTGAAGCTCAGCGTGAGCAGCACGGCGAGTCCCCCAGGTCCAAAGAGGCCTTTCCCGAGGGCCAGGAAGGAGTAAACCGCGCCGAAGACGAACATCATCAGGACCCCCCGGGTCACCGGGCCTGGTTTGAGCCATCCCAAGACCTTGACCAGGGGTGCAGCCCATCGCTGTATGGTCTTGGCCATCCGTACCACCGGGGCATAGAGCCGGGCGATCCGCTCCTCCTGCTCTCGTACCAGGCTGGTGGCGAAGCCGGCGAAGGTCAAGGCGAGGAGGGTGATGACGGCGGCTATCAAGGCGTTGCTCCCCACCACTTCCCAGTCCGTCGATAGCTCCCGCGGTGTAGGAATGCTCTTGAAGTACGTGGCATTGTGGGGCAGGCTATCGGGGACCGGCTCCTCCTCCCCGGAGATGGCGTCCACTCGCGACGTCACCACGGTATCCTTCGCGTAGGTTATGGCGGCCTGCCCGTCCTGCGAGACGATGGAGAGCACCGCCGGCAGTTCCTGGAGTCCCAGCGTCTTTTTGATCGCGTCCTCGATCTGCGGAGGGTCGATGGAGACGGGGAGGCCCCGGATCTCCACTCGGCCGTTGACAACGTTCAGACTGGCGACAAAGGTGAGTCCCCCGTAATCGACCTGTACGACGCCGCCCGGCAAGAAGTGGACCTTGGGACTCCCAGGCAGTCCCGTGGGTGTAGCGTCAGCAACCATCTTGTCCGTGATGACCGTGCTCTCAGTCCCTGGGACCCTGACCGCCTCCTCGATGCCGGTCGTATTCACGGTGCGGCGGGCCGGGGCGATTGCGGCGGCCACGACCGGGCGCCCATCCACCCGCTCCCCTACGAAATGCCGTATCTCCGCATTCGTCACATCCCGAAAGTCGATCCCCTGGGCGCTGACCGGTCCAGAGCGGCCAGCCAGGTCCGGAAGGGCCAGCGCTACCCTCTCCGCCAGCCCCCTCACCTTCGGCGAGGCTGCCTTCTCCGGCGCCAGCAATGGTACGGATATGCCGGTTCGGGAGACGAGTTGGGGAACGACGATCGGGATGGCGGCGCCATCAGTTATGGACACGATGCCGACGGCCACCTGCCCCTGTCCGACCTCTATGGCAACCTCGCCCCGCTCGGGTATGGTCAGGGCGAAGCTCGCTGCCGAGGGCGCGACGATTACCCCTGGGCCGGTCACCTCGAAGACGGACCCAGACGAGGCCGGGGCTGCCGCCCTGGTCACCGCCGATCCGCTCAAGAGCCGGGCTCGCACGACAAGTTTCACCTCCCCTGGCGGCGGAGGGTCGGAGCCGAACAGCTTGGACCGGACGCGGGTCAAGATGGGGGGCTTTCTGACGGTCCTTTGTGACTGCTCAAGGACAAGTTCACCAGGGCCCGTGATCCGGCTGATGCTGCCGTTGGGGTAAAAGAGAAAGGCGTCGCTGCCAGCATCGACTCGGACCCTCTGCCCGATCCTCAGGGTCTGTAAGCCCCCGCCTCGCTCCTCGTCCTCTGTCCTGGGGTCGATGATGGCGACCTGCCCCTTCGTGACCCGTATGGTGACGGGGACATCTTCTTGACTGGTCGTTCCGCGCAGCCCCCACAGGGCGATCAGGCCGGCGATGAGGAGGGCCAGGAGAAGGATGTCTAGCAGCAAGACTCGGAGAAAGCGCACGGAGCGACCTCGTGGTTCATCTGGGGCGCGTTACCGGTGACTACCCCCGCCCCTCCGTCCGCCTGGCCTGCTCGATCTGCTCCGGCGTCCGGCCCGTAAGCGAGAACTTGGCCGTCGCCCCGCCGTCCACCACCAGCGTGTGCCCCGAGACGGCGCCCGCCAGGTCCGAGAGCAGGAAGAGAATACCCGCCGCGATGTCCTCGGGCTCGCACGGGCGGCCGATAGGGATCGTCTGCTTGGCCGACTCGTCCATCGCCTGGGAGCCGCGCATGGCCAGCACCCGTGGCGTCTTGACCGCGCCCGGCGCGACGCAGTTCGCCCGAATCCCGTAAGGCCCCCACTCGACGGCCATGGTCCTGGTCAGCGCCATGAGCCCGGACTTGGCCGCGCCGTAGGGCCCGTGCTGCGGCGCGGAGGCGATGCCGCTCACCGAGGCGACGCTCGCGATGCTGCCCTTGATCCCCCGCTCCACCATCGTCTTGGCCGCCGCCTGGGAGACCAGGAAGACGTACCGGAGATTCAGGCTGATGACCTCGTCGAAGGCCCTCTCGGGGTAGTTCAGCAGGTCGCCCCACTGGTGGGCCTGCATCCCGCCGGCCACGTTGGCCACGTGGTGGATGGCGCCGAACTCCTTGATGGCGGCGGCCACGACGCGGTCCACCTCGGCCTTCTGCCGGAGATCGGCGGTAATGGCCAGGCACCGCTTGCCCATGGCGTCGATGCGCTTTTTCGTGTCCTTGACCCTCTCCTCGAGGATGTCGACGGCCACGACGTTGGCGCCCGCCTCGGCGAGGGCCAGCGACGTCGCCGTGCCGATGCCGCCGCCGCCGGCGCCCGAGACGATGGCCGTCCTGCCCGTAAGCTTGAGCCTGTCGAGAATCATGGTGTCCCCCTGGAATCCAGGCCTGTGCGGGAGTGGCCCGAAAGATGGGCGCATGCTATCGGCGGCGGCAGAGGCTGTCAAGGAAAGGGGCACGCCCCGGTCCGGTGCAGCCCGGCGCGGCGCCTGCTAGGATGAGGCTACACCGCAGAGAGCCGAGCATTGATTGCTAAACCTCGTCTTCGCTCACGCCAGTCGGGACCTAACCCCCTGACCCCCTTCCCTAAAGCGGAAGGGGGTATCGTCCCTCTCCCTTCAGGAGAGGGACAGGAGGGAGAGGTCCAGAGCGCCAGGTAGTCAGGTAGTCAGGTGGGTAGGAAGTTACGTAAGTCTCTACTGAAATCCATAAGCGGGCCAGGCGGCTGCGCCCCGCGGCAGGGGGTCATGCAACCATGGAGCACTCCGGACGCGCCGCCTTCGAGCGCTACCTGGACGATCTCCAGCCCGGCGACCGGTTCGTCCACTGGCCCGGCCGGACGATCACCGAGGCCGCCAACGAGGCCTTCTGCTTCTGGACCATGAACCGTCAGCCGCTGCACCTCGACGCCGAGTACGCCCGCCAGAGCCAGCACGGCCAGCGCCTGGTCAACGGCCTCCTCGTCATGAGCATCGCCGTGGGCCTCAGCATCCCCGGTCTCAGCGGCAACACCATCGCCAACCTCGGCTACGACCAGGTCGACCACCACGCCCCCGTCTTCATCGGCGACACGATCTACGCCGAGACGACGGTGCAGGAGGTGCGCCCTTCGCGCAGCCGGCCCGACCGAGGGATCGTCCACGCCCAGACCCGGGTCTGGAACCAGCGGGGCGAGACGGTGCTGACCTTCAGCCGGCGCTTCATGCTCCCGCGCCGGCCTGGCGACGCCTGAGCTCACCCCTTCGTCCCTTCGCTCCTGTCCAAGGATCCCCCTGTGCTATCATTTGCAGGAGCCCGTCGCCGCGCCACTTCCTGAAGCGGCGCCCTCAGGGCCATCGCGGCAGGTCCACTGCCCACAGGCGGTACGCCATGAAGCTCAAGCTCAATGAGCAAGGTCTCATCCCGGCCATCGTTCAGCACGAGGCCACGGGCGAGGTCCTGATGTTTGCCCACATGACCCCCGGCTCCCTGCGCCGGACGATCGACAGCGGCGAGGCATGGTTCTACAGCCGCAGCCGCGAGGAGCTCTGGCACAAGGGCGAGACCTCGGGCAACCTCATCCAGGTGAAGAAGGTCGAGGTCGATTGCGACCAGGACGTGCTGCTCCTGAAGAGCCAGCCCACGGGCCCCGTGTGCCACACGGGCAAGCCCACCTGCTTCTTTCAGGAACTCGACCCCAATGGCCTCGAGTACGAGCGGCCTGCGCAGCACATCGTCGACGAGCTCTATGGGGTTATCGAGTCGCGCAAACAGAACCCACCGGAAGGCAGCTACGTCGGCCAGCTCCTGCGCGAGGGCATCGACCGCATCGGCAAGAAGGTCATCGAGGAGGCGGCCGAGACGGTCATCGCCGCCAAGAACGGCAAGACCGACGAGCTGACGCACGAGGTGGCCGACCTCTGGTTCCACAGCCTCGTCCTTATGGCCTCGGCCGGGCTCACGCCCGAGGACGTCTGGGCTGAGCTGCGGAGGCGGCGCAAGTAGTCAGAGGAGATCGCTCGCCCAATCCAAACCCGTTCGTGCTTCGACAGACTCAGCACGAAGGGGTTCCGCGACGCGTGCCCAACCATGCACCAGCCCAAAGAGGTCGCCCTGCGGCCTGACGGAATCCACGTCACGTGGGACGACGGGCACCAAGGCTACTTCCCGCACCGGGCGCTGCGCGCCGAGTGCCCCTGCGCCGGCTGCATCCACGAGATGACGGGCCGCCGCCTCGTCACCATCGAGCAGGTCCCGGAGCACGTCGAGGCCCTGGACTGGATGACTGTGGGGCGCTACGCCCTCCAGTTCCTCTGGAGCGACGCCCACGACACGGGCATCTACCCCTTCGAGCTCCTGCGCCGCGTCTGCCGGTGCGACGACTGCCAGCGAGCTCGGGCCTGACGCCGAGCCGCGCTCACGCCTTGCCGGGGAGGCGCACGGCGATGGGTGCGAAGGCCTGGACGCCCGGGTAGCGGGCCCGCGCGCCCAGCTCCTCTTCGATGCGCAGGAGCCGGTTGTACTTGGCGACGCGCTCGCTGCGGGCCGGGGCGCCGGTCTTGATCTGGCCCGCGCCGGTGGCTACCGCCAGGTCGGCGATGGTCGTGTCCTCGGTCTCGCCGGAGCGGTGACTGATGACAGCGGTGAAGCCCGCCCGGCGCGCCATGCCCACGGCCTCCAGCGTCTCTGTGAGGGTACCGATCTGGTTGAGCTTGATGAGGATCGAGTTGCTGGCCCGCTCTTTAATGCCTCGGGCCAGGCGCTGGGGGTTCGTCGCATAGAGATCGTCGCCGACGAGCTGCACGCGGCCCCCGAGCCGGGCGTGGAGCGCCCTCCAGCCGGCCCAATCGTCCTCGGCCAGACCGTCCTCGATGCTGGCGATGGGGTAGTCGAGCGTCCACCGGTCCAGGAGATCGACCATGCCGGCGGCGTCCAGCCGCTTGCCCTCCTTGGCCAGGTGATAGGCGCCGTCGCGGTAGAGCTCGCTCGCGGCGACGTCCAGGGCGAGGCAGAGGTCGCGGCCGGGGCGGTAGCCCGCCTCCTCGATGGCCTCGGTCAGGAGGGCCACGGCCTCCTGGTTACTCGCGAGGGTCGGAGCGAAGCCGCCCTCGTCGCCGATGTTGGTGGTGTGGCCCCGCCGCTTGAGCACGCCCTTGAGCGCCTGGTAGACCTCGGCGCCCATCCGCAGCCCCTCGGAGAAGGTGGCGGCGCCCACGGGCATCACCATGAACTCCTGAAAGTCGGCCGAGTCGTCGGCGTGGGCGCCGCCGTTGAGGACGTTGAGCATCGGCACCGGCAGCGTCGCGGCGCCATCGCCCCCCAGGTGCCGGTAGAGCCCCATGCCCCGGCTGGCCGCGGCGGCGTGGGCGACGGCCAGCGACACGCCGAGGATGGCGTTGGCGCCCAGGCGGCCTTTGTTGGGCGTGCCGTCCAGCTCGATGAGCCGCCGGTCCAGCGCCTGCTGGTCGAGGGCGGGCATCCCCGCAACGGCTTGAGCGATCTCGCCCTGGATGTTGGCCACCGCTCTGAGCACGCCTTTGCCACCGAACCGGGCGGGGTCCCCGTCGCGCAGCTCCAGGGCCTCGTGGGCGCCGGTGCTGGCCCCGGAGGGCACCGCCGCCCGCCCCCACGAGCCGTCCGAGAGGACCGCGTCGGCCTCGACGGTCGGGTTGCCCCGCGAATCGAGGACCTGGCGGGCGCGCAGGCGCTGGATGGTCACCATGAGGCTCGGGGTCTCCGGGGCGGCCACGGTCGTCGCCGCTACCGCCCCGGCGTGCGGACGGTGGCGCGCTGCCCCGCGGCGATGGCCTTCTCGACGGCGTCGGCGGGACCGGTGGCTGAGATGGTGCCGTCGTCCACCACGCCATCGGGCCGGGTGAGGGTCCAGGTGCGGAGGCCCACCACGGGGATGCCGTACCCCAGGGCGTAGGCGACCTCCGAGAGGGTGCCGTACTCGCCGTGGACGGCGATGAGGACGGAGGCGGTGAGGACGACGATGATGTTGCGCGCGAACCCCATGTCCGTGACGATGGGGAGATCGACGTAGCGGTTGGCGGAGCGCGGGTCGCCGCCCGGCAGGATGCCGATGGTGGTCCCGCCGGCCGATTTCGCGCCCTTGCAGGCCGCCTCCATGACGCCGTTGAGCCCGCCGCAGATGACCACGTGGCCCCGCCGGGCGATCTCCCGCCCCACATCCTCGGCCAGGGCATAGGACTCGGGCGGGCACTGGTCGCCGCGCCCGACGACGCCGATGATCATGACCCTCCTTCGCGCGCACCGAAATTATACCATCAGGTTTAGGGACCAGGCCTGGGGGCGGGTGTGTAGCGCCTCGTCTCACGAGGACGCTTATCACTCGTCATTCCTACGAAAATGCGGCCCTCACCCCCTCGCCCCCTCTCCGAGCCGGAGAGGGGGCAGTCCGCCGCAGGCGGGCGGGGGAGAGGGTAACCAGGCACTCCCGCATTTCCATCCTTCCTGGTGCTGGACGCCAGCACGATCGATTCTGAGCCCTTCGGGAGACTCAGGGTAAACTCCGCGACGTGTCCCGGCGGCTCACAGGCGCCGGACCCGGGGCGACGTGACGGCGATCCACAACGTCGCCGCCGCGACCAGGGCGCCCATCAGGATGAGGGAGGGCTCCAGGCCCAGGGAATCGGCGATGGCGCCGCCGGCCAGCGACCCCAGGGGCTGCAGGCTGAACGAGATGAAGTAGATGGCCATCACCCGGCCACGGTACTCGTCCTCCACGTTCGTCTGAAGGAGCGTGTTGGCCATGGTGAGCGTGATGGCGTTGGCCAACCCCAGCCCGGCCAGAACGGGGATGATGGGGCCCAGAGCGTTCTCCTGCAGGTAGCCCAAGGCGCCCAGGCCGAGCTGGAGCACGCCGGTGCCGAAAACGGCCGCCAGCAGCAGCCGGCCCTTCCAGCGGACGTCCCCCGCGAGGGTTATGGCCACGGCGCCGATGAGCCCGCCCACGCCTCCCGCCGTCATGAGCCATCCGAAGACGCTGCCCCGGTCCATCTTGAGGATGTCGCCCACGTAGGCGGGCATCAGCGGCATGTACGACATGCCGAGAAGCCCCGCCACGAACGCGACGGTGAGGAGCTTGAAGATCGTTGGGTCGCGGCGGGCGTAGACGGCGCCGGCCTTCATGCTCTTGATGAACGGGTCGCGCCCCCGGGTCTCCGGCGCCCGGGCGGAGCGCATCATGAGGACCAGTCCCACGGCGGCCACGTAGGTGCCCGCCTGGAGGAAGTAGGGTCCCTCGATGCCCCCTGTGGCCAGGAGCGTCCCGCCCAGGGCCGGTCCGATGACGCGCATGGAGTTCATCGTCACCGTGTTCAGGGCGATGGCGTTGGCGAGGTCCTTCTTCCCCACGAGATCGTTGACCAGGGTCTGACGGGATGGCCCGTTCAAGGCGAAGAAGAAGCCGCTCCAGAGGGCCGCGCCATAGAGGTGCCAGATTTGCACCGTATCGGTGAGGACCAGGAACGCCAGGACCAAGGCGTTGGCCATGAGCGCCACCTGGGTGACCATCATGATCTTGCGGCGGTCGAAGCGGTCGGCCATGGCGCCACCGAAGGGCGCGCCGATGAACATGGCCGCGCCGGAGCAGAAGGGGACGAGGGTGAGCTGAAGGGGCGAGCCGGTCAGCTTGTAGATAAGCCAGCCGTTGCCCACCTGCTGCGTCCACTGGCCCAGCTGAGTGAAGAGGTTGCCGATGATGAGGAGACGAAAGTCGCGGTGGGCCAGGGCCGCGAAGACGCGAGTCCTGGGGGCCCGGACGCCGGCCTGCGCCCCCGCCCGACCGATGCGCTCTTCCCGTGCCATCGCGCCTCGCTACACCCGCTGCGCCTCGGCCGCCGCCCGCACCAGGGCCAGGAGCTCCTCCAGCTCGCCCGCGACCTGGCGCTGGCGCTCCTCCGGCCAGGACAAGAGAGCCTCGGCGAGGTAGGCCTCGACCGCCCGCAGGCACCGTTCGAGGACGCGGCGGCCGATAGCGGTGATGGCGAGCCGCACCTGGCGGCGGTCCTGCTCATCGTTGACGCGCGTCGCCAGGCTCTTGCCAGCCAGGCCATCGACCAGCTGGGTGGCCGTGGGCATCGTGACGTGGAGCGTGCGGGCCATCTCGCCGACGGAGCAGCCGTGGTCCGCCAGGAGGCGCAGGGCCGAGAACTGGGCGAGGGTAAGCTGGTCGTCGGCGCCGGCCTTGCGGACCTCGGCTGCCAGGGCCCGGGCCATGGGCGGCAAGACCGTCAGGATGCGGAGGGCCGAAGAGCGCGTTTTGCTGGGCGGCATGGCGGACTCCTAACTATTAGGACTCCTAACTAACCGACGCCGCAGTGTACCGCGCGATGGCCGCCGCGTCCAGCCCCTGGCGCTTGACACCCTCCATACCCGTTCCTAAGATGGGGCGAGCTTCGCCCGCCCAGGTATCCATGACCCGCCTCCCGCTGCACGGCGTCCGCGTCCTCGACTTCACCGTCGTCTGGGCGGGGCCCTTCGCCTCCATGCTCCTGGGCGATCTGGGCGCCGAGGTCATCCGGATCGAGTCGATCCAGCGGCCGGACGTCATCACCCGCGGGGCGCCGTGGCCCACCCCGGGTGTCATGGCGCAGGCCCGGGGCACGTACTACGTCGATCGCGAGGCCGGCGAGCGCCCGTGGAACCGGAACGCCTACTTCAACTTCGGGGCCCGCCATAAGCTCAGCATGACCGCAGACCTGCGCCGTCCCGAGGGGCTGGCGGCGATCCTCCGCCTCCTCACCGTCAGCGACGTGATCCTGGACAACAACCGCCGGGACACCCTGACCCGGCTGGGCCTGGGCTACGAGGCCGTCCGAAAGGCGCGGCCGGACATCGTCTACCTGGCCATGCCGGCCTACGGGACGACGGGGCCCTACGCCAACCATCGCGGCTTCGGCGCCAACACGGAGGCCGCCGTGGGCCACACCTGGCTCCGCGGCTACCCAGACGCCGACCCGAGCCTGACCTACGTGGTCTACCAGAGCGACGCCGCCGCTGGCGCCAGCGCCGCCTTCGCCATCGCCGCCGCGCTCCACTACCGCCGCCGCACCGGCCACGGCCTCTTCATCGACATGTCCCAGGCCGAGAACATGGTCCACCACCTCTCCCAGGCCTTCATGGACTACTCGATGAACCGCCGAGCCCAGACCACCCTGGGCAACCGCGACGTCTCCATGGCCCCCCAGGGCGTCTACCGGTGCCGCGGTCCCGACGACTGGGTGGCCATCTCCGTCCGGAACGACGCCGACTGGCGCCGCCTCTGCCAGACCATCGAGCGGCCGGACCTGGCCCCGGACCCTCGCTACGCGACGGCGCTCGCCCGCATGCGGAACCACGACGATCTGGACCAGATTCTGGCGGACTACGCCTGCGACCGGGACAAGTACGACGTCGCCTTGGCGCTCCAGCGGGCGGGCGTCCCCGCCGGGCCCGTGGTCTCCTTCCTGGATGCCCACTACGACCCTCACCTGACGGCCCGCGGCTTCTTCGAGCTCGTGGCCGAGCCGGAGGCGGGCGTTCACCTGCACCCCAGCCGGGGCTTCCGCCTCTCCGCGACGCCCCTCCACATACGCAACCCCGCCCCGACCCTGGGCGGGCAGAACCGAGCCCTCTACCAGCACCTGCTGGGCTATACCGAATCCGAGCTCCAGCGCTTCATCGACGAGGGGCTCGCCGGCGAAGTCTACGCGACGGCGCAGGCGTAGCCCCGGCCCCATGGACGCGCTCCTCTCGGACGTCACGGTCCTGGACCTGACCCAGGCCGTCGCGGGGCCGTACTGCACCAAGCTCCTGGCCGACTACGGCGCCCAGGTTATCAAGATCGAGCGGCCCGGCCGGGGCGACGTGGCCCGCGCCATGGGCCCCTTCCCCGGCGACCGGCCGGACCCGGAGCGCAGCGGGACCTTCCTCACCCTCAACACCAATAAGCAGGGCATCACCCTGGACCTGGCGACGCCCGCGGGCCGGCGCATCGTCCTCGATCTGGCGCGGGACGCCCACATCATGGTGGAGAGCTTGCGCCCAGGGCGCATGGCCGCTTTGGGCCTCGGGTACGATGCGATCCGCGGCGCCAACCCGGCCATCGTCATGACCTCCATCTCGAGCTTTGGCCAGTGGGGGCCCTACCGAGACTACGAGATGACGGAGTTGGTGGCCTACGCCATGAGCGCATCCATGCACTGCACGGGCGTGCCGGACCGGGAGCCGCTCAAGCTGGGGGGCACGGCGACCCTCTTCCATGCCGGGAACGTGGCCGCGGCCGCGACCATGAGCGCCTTCTACGGCGCCGCCGCCACCGGCCAGGGCCAGCACATCGACTACTCGATCCTCGAGGGCCAGGCATCGACGATCGACCGCAACGGCCCGACGCTGACGGGCGTGGCCTACTCCGGCGAGCCCGCCTTCTTCCGCGCCTTCAGCCGCCGGTCCAACGTCCTCCCCTTCGGCGCCTACCCCTGCGCCGATGGCTACGCCCACTTCACCGGCGCTCAGCAGGCCTGGTGGCCCCTCTTCTGCGAGACCATCGGTCACCCGGAGCTGGCCCACGACCCGCGGTTCACCGGCGAGAACTGGACCAACCTGGACCGGGCCGAGGACGTGGACGAGCTCTTCCTGCCGTGGGTCCTCTCCCACACCAAGCGCGAGATCATGGACCTCTGCCACGAGTTCGCGGGCTCGCCCATCAACACCATGGAGGACCTCTTCCAGGACCCGCACTTCCGGGCGCGCGGCTTCTTCGTCGCGCTCGATCATCCGGCGGCGGGCCGGCTGGAGTACCCGGGGGCGCCGTTCCTGCCCAGCCGGGCGCCCCATCGCCTGACGCGGGCGCCACTCCTGGGCGAGCACACGGAGAGCATCCTCATGCAGCGGCTGGGCTGCTCGCGCGCCGAGGTGGTGATGCTGGCCCAGGCGGGTGTAATCTAATGGTCGCGCGCCCCGCCAGGGCCATCGCTCCGTCCCTCCCCCAGGAGAAGGACTCGCCATGACCCCGACTCGTCGGGGCGCGGAGGTGACTGTTGCCTGACCAGGCCCTGGCGGGCGTCAAGGTCGTCGAGCTCGGCGACTTTATCTCGGCGCCCTTCTGCACCAAGCTCATGGCCGACCTGGGGGCCGAGGTCATCAAGGTCGAGCGGCCCAAGGTGGGCGACGAGGCCCGCCGCTTCGGGCCCTTCCCCGGCGACGTTCCCCATCTCGAAAAGAGCGGGCTCTTCCTCTACCTGAACGGCAACAAGCTCAGCGTGACCCTGAATCCCTCGACGGCCACCGGCGCCGACATCGTGAAAGCCCTGGTGGCCGGCGCCGACGTGCTGGTGGAGAATCAGCAGCCCGGGGTCTTGGAGTCCCTGGGCCTGAACTTCCGCCGGCTGCGGCGCGTCAACCCCCGCCTGGTCTACACCTCCGTCTCGGCTTTGGGGCGAACAGGCCCGTACCGGAACTACAAGGGCTACGACCTGCACGGATGGCACGGCTCGGGCGTGGCCCACCGGTGGCTCGGCGACCCGGACAAGGAGCCGCTCCGCGGCGCCTGGTACCACGCCGACCACTGGGGCGCCATCAGCGCCGCCACCGCCACCATGATCGCGCTGGCCGCCCGGGACCTGACGGGCGAGGGCCAGCACGTGGACGTGGCCGAGGCCGAGGTCCTGGCCATGATGATCCTGGGCTACCAGCGCATCACCCTCTATCACCTGACCGGCGAGCACACGGCCCGGTCGGGGGACGTGGCTATCGGCGGGGCGCCCGTGGGGCTTCTTCCGGCCAAGGACGGCTATTTCTACCTCATGGCCCTGGAGGACCACCACTGGAAGGGCACCATCAAGGCCATGGGCAGCCCCGATTGGGCCAAGGACCCCCTCTTCAACGTGCCCAGCTGGGAGCGCGCCCAGTACAGCGACATCATCTCGGAGCTGATGGAGCCGTGGCTCAAGGAGCGCACCAAGGAGGAGCTCTTCACCGCCTTCCAGGCCGAACGAGTGCCCGCCGGCCCCCTGTACGACGCGAAGGAGGTGGCCGGGCACCCGCATCTCCGCGCCCGGGGCTTCTACTCCCAGATGGAGCACCCGATCGCCGGCCGCGTAACGGTCCCCGGCCGGCCCTACGTCCTCTCGGAGACACCCTGGAGCCTGCGCCGTCCCGCGCCGACGCTGGGCCAGCACAACCAGCTCATCTTCGGCGGACGCCTGGGATTCTCCAACGTGGACCTCACCGACATGCGCCGCACGGGGATCATCTGACGCGGCCCGCCGCGAGACCGAGCGATACCCATGAGCACCCTGCCTCTCGCCAGCCTGCGCGTCATCAACTTCGGCTGGGTCTGGGCCGCGCCGGCCCTGGCCCATACCCTGGCCGACATGGGCGCCGAGGTCATCAAGATTGAGTCGCACAAGCGGCCCGATATCATCCGCCTCATCCCGCCCAACCTGAAGGACCAGCCATTCGAAAGCCTGTTCGCCCACGGGACGCTGCGCAATAACCTGGGCATCACGCTCGATCTCACCACGGCCCGGGGCCAGGCCATCGCCAGGGACCTCGTGCGGACCGCCGACGTCGTGGTCGAGAACTTCTCGCCGCGCGTCATGCAGCGCTACGGGCTGGACTACCCGGCGGTGCGCCGGCTCCGGCCCGACGCCGTCATGATCTCCCTCTCGGCGGCGGGCCAGAACGGCCCTCTGGCAAACATCACCACCTACGGCTCCATCATCAGCTGCCTCGCCGGCCTGGACGGTCACCAGGGCTATATCGGCCGGGGGAAGCCGTCGCGCTATGGGATCACCGTCCCAGACCCCCTCATGGGCATCTTTGGGGCCTTCGCCGTGCTGGCGGCGCTGCGCCACCGCGCCCGCACCGGCAGGGGCCAGTACATCGACCTCTCCCAGTGGGAGGCCTCGACGAGCCTGCTGGGCGGACCGCTCATGGACTACTTCATGAACGGGCGCATCCAGTACCCCAGGGGCAACCGGGACGAGATGATGGCCCCCCACGGCGTCTACCCGTGCAAGGGCGTGGACTGCTGGGTCGCCATCGCCGTCAAGACGGACGAGGAGTGGCGCCGCCTCGCCGAGGCCATCGGCCGGCCCGATCTCTCCGAGGACGAGCGCTTCGCCGACGTCTACTCGCGCCAGACGCACCACGACGCCCTCGACCAGCTCGTCGCATCCTGGACGCAGCGGCGCACGCCGATGCAGGTGACGCGCAAGCTCCAGCGCCTGGGAATCGCCGCCTTCCCCAGCCTCAGCGAGCAGGACGTCTTCGAGGACCCGCACTTCAAGGCGCGCGGCGACTGGGTCCAGGTGGAGCACCCGCTGGGCACGGAGATGATCTACGGCGTGCCCTGGAAGCTCAGCAAGACGCCAGGTGGCATCCGCAAGCGGGCCCCCTCCATGGGCGAGGACAACCGGAAGGTCTACGGCGAGATCCTCGGCCTGCCCGCGGGGGAGATGGATGCCCTGGAGGCTCAGAAGGTCTTCTACTAGGGAGAGCGGTGCTCTTGACGGGCAATCGGCGACTTACTCTCAGGCAGTCACCGCCCGCGACCGATGGCGGGAGGAGATCTTCACCAGGAGGTGCGAGGATGGCCGACATACCGCGGCGCACGCTCGGCCGCACTGGCCTCGAGGTCACGACCCTCGGGTTCGGCGCCATGGAACTGCGGGGGCAGCCGACCGGCCCGGAGATCAGCAACGAGGATGCCGGTAGGCTGCTCAACACCGTTCTCGACCAGGGCATCAACTTCATCGACACGTCGATCGACTACGGGCGCAGCGAGGAGCTAATCGGCAAGTTCATCGCCCACCGCCGCTCGGAGTACGTGCTCGCATCCAAGTGCGGGTGCGTGCCCGGCGCCCGCCAGGGCTCCGAGCATGTGCACACCGCCGAGAACATCCGCAAGGGCGTGGAGCACAGCCTGCGCACTCTGAACACAGACCATCTCGACCTCGTTCAGTTCCACCGCAGCTTGAGCCGCGAGGAGTTTGACGCCGAGGGCGCGCTGGAGGAGGCGCTGGCCCTGCGCGACGAGGGCAAGGTGCGCTTCGTCGGCGTGTCCGCCGTCCTGCCCACGCTCAACGACCAGATCGACATGGGCGTGTTCGACGCCTTCCAGATTCCCTACTCTGCTCTGCAGCGCGAGCACGAGGACGTCATCACCCGGGCCTCTGACGCGGGGATGGGCGTCATCATCCGCGGCGGCGTGGCCCGGGGCGCCCCCGACGACTGGAAGGGCCGGAGCTACTACATGGTGTCCAGCGAGACCATGCGCGACTACTGGGGAAAGGCCAAGCTCGATGAGTTGCTCAACGGCATGAGCCGCATGGCGTTCATGCTGCGCTTCACGCTGTCGCATCCCGACCTGGACACCACGATCGTCGGCACCCGCAGCGTTGAGCATCTGCTCGACAACCTGGCCGCCGCCGCCAAGGGCCCGCTCCCCGACGACCTGCTCAGCGAAGCCAAGAACAGGCTCACGGCCGCCGGCGCTCGACCGGTCCTACGCTAGACCACGGATAGCGGTCGGGGTATCCCGGCTCAGTCGGACCGGTCGCGAATTCTGGTACAACGACCCGAGGGAAAGCGTCGATTATATCGAACTCACCCAGGAGCGCTACAAACGAATGATCCTGGGAGTCAGCGACAGTGATTACTGGGTGCGGTCAATCGAGGACGCGTTCATAAGTGATGTGTACGTTTTCTGTCACCCTGGGGAGTCCCGATTCCATCGGGACGACCCTTCGGCAGACTCAGGGTAAACTCCGGGTCTGGGGTGGGGCCCATCCCCAGATTCTTCGTCCCGACCTGTCGGGACTCAGAATGACATGGTTCTTATGGAACAGGGCACTAAGAAAACGCTTCTTGAGATAGTTAGGCGCGCGCGTCAGGAGAGCCGGAGCGTCCGGCGGGCGTTATCGGCCAGGACCAGCCGCCGCTCGTCGGGCGTGAGAGGCAGCGCCAGGAAGGCGGCCGCCGCCCGCGCCGGGTCGAAGTAGGGGTAGTCCGACCCGAACTGGACGCGGTGCATCCCCAGCTCCCGCAGAAGACCCCCCAGCTCTTGGCGAGATGGTCCGCCGGGCCCGCCCGCGCCGCTGACGATGGCCGAGCAATCGAAGGCGACCTGCGGGTGGAGCCCCGCGATCTCCCGCGACTCGTCGATATAGCCCTGGCCCAGGTGCGCCAAGACGAAGGCGAGGCGCGGGAAGCGCCGGGCCACCTCCTGGAAGTTCCGGGGGCGGCTATACTCGCCCCGGCCCTCGAAGAACGAGCCGCCGTGGAAGACGATGGGCAGGCCCATCTCCTGGGCCAGGTCGTAGGCGGGAAAGAGGCGCGGGTCGTAGGGATAGAACTTGCCCAGGGATGCGTGGAGCTTGATCCCGCGGGCGCCCTTCTCCCGGACGCGCACCTCGATCTCCTGGCAGATGGCTTCGGCCGGCATGGAGGGGTCCAGGGTAAGGAAGGCGATGAGGGCCGGCCGCGCCCGCGCCACATCGCACGTCCACTGGTTGCGCCGCTGCTGCCTGCCCAGGAGCATCGCCTCGATCTCGGCCTCGGCCTTGGCCCGCTCGGCCCCGTCAAGCCCCGAGGGCAGGCGCGCCCGCGCCGCGTCCCGCATGTCGGCGTAGGGCTGGAGGCAGAGCATCACCGAGCGGCCGATGCCGCCCGCCTCCATGGCCGCCTCCAACTCTTCGATGGTCCCGGCGTAGGCGTTGCCATCGCCCGCGGCGTCGCCCTTGGCGCGCATCCCGATCTCCCGGCTGGGGTAGGTGTGCACGTGGGCGTCGATGATCTCGTACTCCGGCATGACTCCTCCAGAACGGGCCCAGTATAGCCGCGGGCACCGCCACTCCATCAGATTGCCGCGCCCGCCGGAGTCTACCCTGAGCAAGGAGCGAAGGGGCGGGCTCGCAATGACGAGGCGGCAGCCATGCCCTCTGGTGGCTTGAAAGCATTACAGATGAATGCATACGTTCCTAAACGACCCGGCGCTCTGGACCTCTCCCTCCTGTCCCTCTCCTGAAGGGAGAGGGACGATACCCCCTTCCTCTTTAGGGAAGAGCCTGCCCCTTCGCTCGGCTCAGGGCAGGCTCTGAGTCTTCCGAAGGGGGGGCCAGGGGGTTAGGTCCGAGGCCCCCCCGGCACCCTGGTTTAGATCTCAATGCTCGGCTCTATAACTTGACTGAATACTAGCCTACGGGGAGGGCTTGCCGGAGGCCTCGTCTGAGCCCTCTCTCTTCAACGCGCCGAGCCGGGCGGCGTAGGCCGCCGCCGCGCTCCGGTTCTTCATGTGCAGCTTGTTCAGGATGTCCTTGATGTGCGTCTTGATGGTGTTCTCGGACACAAAGAGGCGCTGGGCGATGTCCGCGTTGGAGAGACCCTGAGCAACGAGCCGGAGGCTCTCCTCCTCGCGGACGGTGAGCTGGGCGTCGGCCGGGGGCGACGCGGCGCCCGCGCCCGGGCGGCCGAGGCGTCGTCAGACGTAGCGCCCTCATAGCGTGAAGCCTCCCAGGCCCTTCTCCTGGTACCGTGATGTGATCCAGCCTATCATCATGATAGCGGCTATGGCTCCCCCCGCGAGGAAGACGCCGAAGGGGATGGTATCCTTGCGCCCCTTCCGGCCCGTGGCCCGAAGGGCGATGGCGACGATCCCGCCGCTCACGGCCCCCAGCCAGAGGGCCGCCACCACCGCCGGGAAGCCTAGGAAGAGCCCCAGGACCAGCGTCAGCTTCACATCCCCCTCACCCATCCCACCCCGGCTCAGCACGACGACGGCGGCGAGGGCGGAGAAGGCGCTGGCGCCGGAGATGAGGGAGTTGAGGAAGGAGTCCAGGCGCCCCTCGTCGCCGAAGAACGTCCGGGGAAAGCCCAAATCAGGCCAGAACGCGGCCATGGCCAGGGCGGCCACCGCGGCGGGCGTCGTCATCTTGTTCAGGATGAGCTGGTGGTCATAGTCGATGCCGGCGACGACGATGAGCAGGGCGACGGCCGCCCCCAGCACGAAGAGCTCGATGCCGAGCCCGTGCTGGATATAGAGCCCGGTGGCCAGGGAGGCCATGGCCGCCTCCACCAGGAGCACCCGGAGGGGTATCCCGTGGCCGCAGTAGCGGCACCGGCCCCGCAGCGCCAGGTAGCTCACGATGGGCACCATGTCCAGCTCCTTGAGCGGCCTCTGGCAGGCGTCGCACACGGAGCGGGGGTGGACCAGCGACCGCCCCGCAGGCAGGCGGTCGATGACGACGTTGAGGAAGCTTCCCACGGCCGCCCCGATGAGGAAAGCGAAGGCCGCCACCCCTCACGCCTCCCGCAGCGTCAGCCCCATGTTCACGACGAAATCGTGGACGGGGAAGTCCGCGGGGTAGGTCAGGGGAGGCGCCAGCTTGCCGGCGGGGCGCTGGAGGCTATCGGCGACCTGGGATGCGATGGTCTCGTCCAGGCCCTCCACGGGCTCGGCGTCCCAGAAAAGGCTCTGCTGGATCACCGGCACCGCCTCGCGCGCGATCACCACCTCGCAGCCGTCGGCGCCACCCACGCGACGATAGCGTGGGGCTGGTTCACCGCGCGCGCCAGAGCGAAGGCCCGTAGCTCCATCGCGGCCACCTTCAGGCCCGCCTCGGCCAAGGTATCCACAGAGGCGCTCACTGCGCGGCGCGCCGCCGAGAGGACGCACACCTCACCCGCGCGGCCCGACGGCTCCAGCGCGGTCTCCGTTCCTCACAGTGTACCCCGCCAGAGCTACCAAGTAAAGCATTTTCATCTAAAGTTTAGAACTGAATCGATGTAATCACTAAGGCGCAGCGCTCCGCTCCTTCCCACGGCTGCTATACTGCGGCCAGCCCCGACACGCCGGGGCACGAGAGGACACCCCAAGGCCACGTCTATGGAAGTCATCGATACCCACCAGCACATCGGCGACCTGAGCGACTCCCTGGGCGACTTCGAGGCCCACGCGTCGAAACTCACGCCCGACGAGGAGCTCCAGGGGCGGGTCCGCGCGCTTCAGGCCGCCGGCGTCGACTGGGCCGTCATCCAGCCCTCCCACTCCTACCTGCGGCCCGACGGCATCAAGGACACCCGGCGCGTGAACGACTCGGTGGCGGCCTATCGCCGGCGCGACCCGGCCCACTTCCCCATCGCCCTGGGCACCGTCGAGCCCCTCCACGGCGAGCGGAGCCTGGCCGAGATCGACCGCTGCCACGGTGAGCTGGGGCTCCAGGGGCTGAGCTGGCACCACCGCCTCCAGGGCTGCTTTATCGATAACAAGTGGATGCGCCCCATCCTGCGCCGCATGGCGGACCTGGGCATGGTCCCGGTGATCCACACCAACGCCGAATCCAAGTGGAGGCGCCGTGGCGGCTCCAGGTCCTGGCCCAGGAGTTCCCCCAGCTCACCTTCATCGCCCTGGACGCTTTCTTCTCCTACGAGCAGTCGCTGGAGGCGCTGCACCTCGCCGAGCGGACGCCCAACATCCTGTGGGACGTGGGCGGGCCCATGGGCTGGCCCTCCATCGAGGCATGGGCCAAGCGCAACGGCTCCGATAAGTTCACCTTCAGCACCGGCCAGAGCTACGCCTCCACCCGCACTGGCGGCGGAGGCCGCTCGGGCCTCCTGGAAACCATCCTCCGCTCCAGCCTGAGCGAGGAGGACAAGGCGAGTATCTTGAGCCGGAACGTCCGCCGGGCCTTCAAGCTCCCGCCGGAGGGGCCGCCCACGCCGGTCGGCGGCAGGTAGGTATCGACATGGGCATCACGTATATCGCAGGGAAAGTCCGCGGCCCTACAGGAGTCGAACATACCGTTAGCTTTCTCGTGGATAGCGGCGCAGCATACACCTTGCTCCCGGAGCCGGCTTGGAGAGCCATTGGGCTTGTATCAAAGCGCGAGCGGCAGTTCCGTTTGGCGGATGGCTCGCTCATCAAGCGAGGCATCTCCGAGTGCATAGTGGTGCTGCCTCAGGGCGAAGGCCACACCCCCGTGGTTCTCGGTGAGCCTGGCGACGACCAGGCACTGTTAGGTGTAGTGACATTAGAGAACCTCGGTCTCGTCTTCAACCCATTCAGTCGTACTCTCCAGCCCATGAGGCTACTGTTAGTCTGATGAGGAGAAGCCATGTCCCTCAAAGGCATCCTGCTCGTCCTCACCCGGTCCAAGGACCCGAAGCGCCAGGCCGAGTTCGCATCCTGGTACGACAACGTGCATATCCCCCACGTGCTGGAGACGCGGGCGCCCGGGTTGACAGACGCCAGCCGTTTTGAGAACCTTACGGCCGCGGAAGGCCAGCCCGCGTCCGTCGCCATCTATGAGATGTCGGACGACCCGCCGAAGGTCTTCGGCGAGATGGTGAAGCGGATGGACAAGCGCCGCGCCGAGGGCAGCACCTCCACCATCGATTGCCTGGACGTGATGCAGCTGCAGCTCTTCCGCAAGATCTGACCCGCGAGCACCGCGAAAGGAGCGCCATGCAAGGCAGGAACCCCACGGGCATCGCCTGCGTCTTCGGCAACTGCGCCGATCCGGCCAAGGAGGCCGAGCTCAACAGATGGTACGTGGAGATGCACATTCCGGACGTGACCAAGCCGGGCATCTTCCCCCTGTGCACCCGCTTCGAGAACCCCACGGCCAAGGGCGGCGCCGAATCGCCCAAGTACCTGGCCATCTACGAGACGACGCGCCCCGATCCGGCCGCCGCCTGGACGGAGAACCGCACCCACACGGCGCCGCTGCGGGAGCAGGGCCGCATCAGCCCCCACATGAAGTCCACCTTGGTGGCCGTCTTCAAGCGCATGGGCCCCGCCGCCGGCGCTCCGGGCAGGAAGAAGACGACGGGCGCCCTCGTCGTCCTGACCGACTGCAAGGACCCGGCCCGGGAGGCCGAGTTCAATAAGTGGTACGACCAGGTCCACCTGGGCGACATCATCGGCACCGGCCTCTACTTCGCCGCCGCCCGCTACGTCAACACCGGCCTCACGCCCGGCCAGCCCAAGTACCTGGCGATCTACGAGACGGACCGGCCCGATCCCATCGGCGCCCTGGCGGAGCTGCAGAAGCTGCTCGTCCAGCCGCCCCTGAGCACGCGGAGGACGGACACGCTGGCGCTGCGGCTCTCGGCGCCATTCAAGTTGACCTACTCCCAGGCGGACGCCCTGGCCGTGGCCAAGGCGGGAGCGGCGCGTCGCTAGGCCGGACCCCGCGATCTTGCACCAGTATCGAGAACGGAACACCACGAAGGAGGAGCACCATGGAAGGCAGGAAACCGACAGGCGTTCTGGTCGTGATGGTCAATAACGGCGATCCATCCCGGGATGCCGAGTTCAACAAGTGGTACAACGAGGTCCACATCCCGGACGTCGTCGGCACCGGGTGCTACTACCACGCCACCCGGTTCGAGAATATCAACCCCAAGCCCGGCGAGGCCAAGTACCTCGCCGTCTACGAGACGGACTTCGAGGACCCCATCGCCGCCTTCGCCGAGCTGGGGAAGCACACGGGCAAGATGGTGATCTGGCCCAAGCTGGAGGCCGTCCACGTGGGCGCCTACCGGTACACGGGCAAGGAGAAGCGGACGCCGGAGGTGGCCCGCGCCGAGGCAGCCGCAGCGGGCATCGCGCCCAAGAGTGCGGCCGCCAAGGCCCGGTAGCGCATCTGCTCCATCGCCCTGGCGCCGCTGGCATAGACCCGGCCCCCGCCGTGGATACAACCAAGGTCAAGGGCCTCATCATCGCCCTCTTCAGCCCCAAGGAGCCCGCCCTCGATGGCGCGCTCAACCGGTGGATGGACGAGGCGCACTGTCCGGACGCCGCGGAGACGCCCGGCGTCGTTGCTTGGGCCCGGTATGAGAACATCGCGCCGCAGCCAGGGCAGCCCCGCTACGCCAACGTCTACGAGCTGGACCGGCCGGACGCGGACGCCGCCAAGGCCTGGCTCATGGAGAACATGGCCCGCAAGCGCGAGCAGGGGCGGTGGCAGCCCGTGGCCAGCACGTTCCACTTCGGCGCGTATACCCGCATCCATGCGCAGGGCTCGCCGCCCGCCCAGCCGGAGGGGTTCGTGCTGGCGCTAACCAGCTGCCTGGACCAGGCCCGGGAGGACGAGTACAACCGCTGGTACAACACCCAGCACATGCCCGCCATCCTGACCACGCCGGGCATGACCGGCGGCGTGCGGTTCAAGGCCCAGCACTGCGATTTCACACCCGCCGGGTACGCCCAGTTCTTCCTGATCGGCTCGCCGGACGTGGCGGGCGTGCGGGCGGCGATGCAGCAGACGCTGGCCGGTTACCCGGAGCGCGTCCGCAGCAGCGCCGGGCTCGCCAAGCCGGTGCTGGTGGCCACGTTCAAGCGCCGCGGCGACCGGCGCCCTGTCCAACGCCGCTAGAGCCGCCGTTCCCAACGGAGCGCCGCAGCACGCACCCATGGACTTCCGCTTCACCCAAGAGCAAGAGGCCTTCGCCCAAGAGCTCCGCGCCTTCTTCGCCGAGGAGATGGCGCCGGAGAGGACCAGGGACCACCACGACCATCGGGAGATGTCGGGCTATAGCGCCGCATTCGAGCGGTCGCTGCGGCGCAGGACGGGCGAGCGGGGGTACCTGGGCGTCGCCTGGCCCAGCGAGTACGGCGGCCAGGCCAAGGGCATGTTCTACCAGGCCATCCTGGGATATGAGGCGGCCTGCGCCGGCGCCCCCGCTGTCGATATCGGCGTCTCCATCGTGGCCGCGCCGCTCATGCTCTTCGGCACGCCCGAGCAGAAGGCCCTCTTCCTTCCCAAGATACTTAAGGGCGAGATCAACTTCTGCCTGGGCTACTCGGAGCCGGGCGCGGGGAGCGATCTCGCCAGCCTCGAGACGCGAGCCGAGGTCGATGGCGACGAGTTCGTCATCAACGGCCAGAAGATCTTCACGACGGGCGCTCACAAGGCGGACTACTGCTGGCTCGCCGCGCGCTCGGACCCCCAGGCGCCCAAGCACAAGGGCATCAGCCTCATGATCGTAGACATGAGGACGCCCGGCATCGCCGTCCGGCCGCTGTGGACGATCGCCGGCTGGCGCCACAACGAGGTCTTCTTCCAGAACGTGCGCATCCCCAAGACGGCCCTCGTGGGCGAGCTCCATCGGGGCTGGTACCAGGTCGCCACAGCCCTGGACTTCGAGCGATCGGGCTTCGCTGCCTACGGCACGGCCCAGCGGGGCCTCGAGCAGCTGGTGCGCTACTGCAAGATCCACTGGCGCGAGGGGCGGCCCATGAGCAAGGACCCGCAGATTCGCGCCAAGCTGGCGCAGCTCCAGATCGATATCCAGGCGGGCCTGCGCTTCACCAAGCTCGTGGCCTCGATGCAGGCGGCGGGCCGGGTCCCCACCCACGAGGCCTCGGTCAACAAGATCTGGGGCTCGGAGCTGCTGCTGCGGATGGCCCACGTGGGGATGCAGATCATGGGCCTCTATGGCGGCCTGGAGCCCGAATCGCCCTACGCGCCCGCCGGCGGCTTCTTCCCCCACGAGTACAAGCACGCGCTGGCGGGGACCATCGGCGCCGGCACCAACGAGATCCAGCGCAACGTCATCGCCCAGCGCGGGCTGGGCCTGCCCCGGGCGTAGGACCCTGCTCCCATTCAAGTAGGGGCGGGCCG
>CAZKTO010000022.1:0-37612 GCA_964555685.1 uncultured Dehalococcoidia bacterium | reverse complement strand
CGAGAGGAGCTTGGCGGCCACCAGCGGGTGCCGGTAGGGAAGGATGAGGACGCTGGTGCCGACGCGGACGCGCCGGGTGCGGGCGACGACGGCCGCCATGGCGGCCAGCGGGTCCAGGACTGGGACGGCGGAGGAGAGGTACATGGGCGTCCCGCGCGAGTAGGGGTAGGGGAGCTTGGGGTTGCGGGGGAAGGCCAGGTGGTCGCCGAACCAGACGGCGTCGAGGCCCAGCTCGTCGGCCCGCTCGGCGATGGCGAAGAGGGCCTCCTTGGTGGCCATGGGCCCGATGTTGGGTATCGCGACGCCGATCTCCATCGTGCGCTCCTGGGGGTGTGCGGGCTCCGGCCAGTCTAACGGAGGGCAGGATGCGCCGCAAGATAATGGGGACCTGCGGACAGCGCAGATGACGCAGATGGGGGAAGACCACACTTCGACCTCGCTCAGTGCAGGCTCCGACACAGAGGCTCGAAGGGGATTTGGCAGGCAGGCATTTGGGCGACAAGTGGCGGCGGTCTCGTGGGCGCATGGTTGGAAGGCCAGGGGGATTGGGAGGAGAACGGCGGCGGGGGCCTCGCCACCTGGCTACCAGTTGATCTCCATGGGCAGGCCGCAGCGGTCTCGGGGCGGGCTCGCGGGCACGCGCGAGGAGCGGCCGTCGTAGATGCGGCGGGCGGTATGGAGCACCGCCAGGGCGTCATAGGCATCGTCCGTCTGCGGGCCGGTCCGGCGAGAGCCTGACGGCAGGAGGAGCAGAGGATCGGTCCCGAACGCGCGCTGGAGCAGCGCACGCCGCGCCTCGAGCCCCGCGGGCGTGTGCTTCGAGGCGGCGAGGGCCGCGCCATCGTTCATGGCCATGAACGCCAGCTCGGGGTGGCACTCGCGGACGGGCAGTGCGCCGCCGCGTCCGCCTCTGAGCCTGCGGACCAGGGCATCGATCTCCCGGATCTTGGGCATGAGAAAGAAGGCCTCTTTGCTCAGTCCCTTCCCATGCCGCCGCTTGCTCTCCTCGTTGGCGCGCGGGTAGTCCTCGATCTGCAGGACCGGCCGGATGGGCGGCGGGAAGACGCTGGAGCGGCGCGGGCCCAGGAGTCGGCGCGCCTCGATGTCGCAGGCGCGGGGCCCTGAGTCGGCCAGGCCGATGGGGATGTCGATGGCGATTATCGCGGGCCGGCGGGACGAGGCGAGGAGATCGGCGAGCCGGGGGAAGACGGCGAGGGTGAGCTCGCCCGTCCCGACGCTCTGGAGCGCGGCGACCCAGCCCGCGCGGCAGCCGTCGACGCCGGCGATCCAGGGCATGGGGAGCTCTCGGTCAGGGTTCCAGGAGCACGCTGGCCGTGCCCGCCGAGGTCGTGGCCCCATCGTCCAGGCGCTCGCACCAGACGTCCATCGTCGTTCGCACGGCGGCGCCGGCGGGCTCGTGAGCGGTGACGACGGCGCGGGCGGTGACGGTCTCACCGGCGAAGACGGGTTTCAGCAGCTTGAGATCCAGCGTTCCGCCAGTCATCCACCGCTCGCCGAAGCACCTGGTCAGCATCTCCGAGAGGAAGCAGACGAACATGGGCCCCGCGGCCATGAGGTCGTGGAGGCCCAGCCGTCGCGCGGCCTCGAGGTCGGTGTGGAAGTTGACCAGCGGGCCGCCGTGGACGGCGCACATCTGGCGCGTGACGAGGCGGGAGAAGGGCGCGGGCTCAGACCCGACGGGCGCTTGGGCGGCGTACGAAATCGCTGAAGCGGCCATCTCCCCGGCCTCTCTTGGCCCTGGCCGGGCGAGGGCGGGAGGTTGCTTCGTCGAGCCGATAGCATCGGCTCTCCTCGCAGTGACGGGCCGGGGATGCGTGATGACGCTAGACGGAGGATGGGGAGAGGCGGGACTCGGCGGGGGCTGGGCGCCCTCAGGCACGGGCCAGGCGTCGGCGGCGGTGACGCGGCAGAGGGCGTTGCCTGCCTCGTCGCAGGCGGTGGCCTCCATGGCGATGTGCTCCCGGCCGCGCTTGATGTACCGTCCGGCGACGCGGGCCCTGACGGTGACGCGCTGGCCTGGACGCATGGGCCGGTAGAACGCCCACTGCTGGCTCGTGTTGAGCACGTCCTTCACCCCCGGCGGGTGCCAGCCGCCGAAGAGCTGCATTTCGTAGTTGAAGACGGCGGAGGGCGCCACGGGCCCGCCCATCGGCGACTCCTCGGTGTACCACGGGTTCCGGTCGTCGATGGAGGCCATGTACTTCTCGATCCAGTCGCCGGTGACGACCAGCTCCCGGGCGCCCAGGTCCTTGCCGGGGCCGATGCCGTCGGGGTAGGTCGTCACAGGACCACCCCCTGCTCTCGCAGGGCCGCGATCTGCTCCCACGAGTAGCCGCTGGCGAGGAGCACCTCCTCCGTGTGCTGGCCGTACTCGGGGGCGGTGGACCGGACGGCGCCGGGCGTCGCGCTCATCTTGATGGGGATGCCGACCTGGCGCAGGGGCCCCGCTGATGGATGGTCGAGCTGGGCGAGGTAGTCGTTGGCCAGCACTTGGGGGTCGCGGACCAGCTCCTCGTAGGTCTGTACGGGAGCGCAGACGACGCTCTGGGCGCGCAGGCGCTCGATCCATTCGTCCCGTGGGCGCAGGATGAAGGTGCGCTCCAGCAGCCGGACGAGCTCCTGGCTTCGGCGCTGCCCGGCGGGCGTCGCCTGGGGCGCCGGCTCCGCCTCGAGGCTTTCGAGCTCCAGGGCACGGCAGAGGGGCGCCCAGTAGCGGCTGAACTGGAGGCAGGCGATGGCGAGCCACTTGCCATCGCCCGCGCGGTAGGTATGGAAGAGGGGATTCGCGTGGTCGCTCCGCTTGGGGGCGCGCGGCTCGGCGCCCATCATGAGGTAGTTGTTGAGGGCGAGGGACTGGAAGCTCAGGAGGCTGCCGAGCTGCGAGACCTCCACGTCCTGGCCCACGCCGAAGCGCTCGCGGGCCAGCACGGCCAGCACGGTGGCGTAGGCCATCATCATGGCGCCCACCTGGTCCGCCAGGGCGTACGAGCCGACGTACCGGGGTGTGCCGTCCTCCAGGGCCGTGAGGGAGAGGTAGCCGGAGCGGGCCTGGCCGATGAGGTCCACGACGCCCTCGCCGGCGTGGGGCCCCTGGCGTCCATAGCCGCTGGCCGAGACGCAGATGATCGTGGGGTTGTGCCGCACGAGCGCGGCGTAGCCGACGCCCAGGCGCTCGACGACGCCGGGCCGGAAGTTGGAGGTCACCACGTCGGCGTCCCGGACGAGGCGATAGAAGACGTCCCGCCCGGCGTCCTGGGTGAGGTCGAGGGTGATGCTCCGCTTGTTGCGGTTCATCGTCTCGAAGTAGGTGTGGAGGCCGGTGCGGGGATCGACGCCGCCGCGGATGTCGCCCCGGTAGGGGTCGGCGTTGTGCGGGTCCTCGACCTTGATGACGTGGGCGCCCATGTCGGAGAGGAGGACGGTGGCCCAGGGGCCGTTGATGAGGATGGTGAGGTCGAGGATGCGGATGCCTTCAAGGGGGGCCGGCATGGGACCGTCTCTCATGCGTCGTCCTGGGCGTCGCGCCTGCCCCACTGGCGGAGGCGCCGGGCGATCTCGGCCTCGTAGCCCTGGGGGCCCGGCTCGTAGTAGCGCCGGCCCTTGAGCGAGTCGGGGAGGTGCTGCTGCTCGACCTGGTGGCCGGGGAAGTCGTGGGCGTAACGATAGCCCTTGCCGTAGCCCATCTCCCGCATGAGGCCCGTGACGGCGTTGCGCAGATGGAGCGGCACCGGCTGATTGCCCGTCCGCTGGACGTCCTCCTTGGCGCGGCCGTAGGCCTGGAGCGCCGAGTTGCTCTTGGGCGCCGTGGCGAGGTAGAGAGTCGCCTCGGCCAGGGGCAGGAGGCCCTCGGGCATGCCGACGAAGTGGGCGGCCTGCTGGGCGGCGACGGCGACGGCGAGCGCCTGAGGGTCCGCCAGGCCGATGTCCTCGGCGGCGAGGATGACCATGCGCCGCGCCACGAAGAGGGGGTCCTCGCCGGCCTCCAGCATCCGGGCCAGCCAGTAGATGGCGGCGTCAGGGTCGGACCCGCGGAGCGACTTGATGTAGGCGGAGATGGTGTCGAAGTGCTCGTCGCCGGCCTTGTCGTAGCGCAGCCACCGGCTCTGGGCGGCGTCCTCGAGGATGGCCAGGGTGACGAGACGCGAGGCGTCGGCGGCGGGCGGGGTCGCGCCGGACGCCAGCTCGAGGGCGTTCAGCGCCACCCGGGCGTCGCCCCCCGAGATCTCCAGCAGCATCTCCTCGGCCTCGGGCGCTACGGTTACGTTGAGCGAGCCGAGGCCCCGCTCCCGGTCGGCCAGCGCCCGGCGAACGATGCTGCGCACCTGCTCGCGGCCCAGGGGGTTCAGGCGGAAGACCCGGGCGCGGGAGAGGAGCGGCGAGATGACCTCGAAGGACGGGTTCTCCGTGGTGGCGCCGATGAAGGTAACGGTGCCCGTCTCCACGGGGGGAAGGATGGCGTCCTGCTGCGCCTTGTTGAAGCGGTGGATCTCGTCGATGAAGAGGATGGTGCGCTGGCCGGCTGCGCGCTGGCGCTCGCGCGCCTCCTCGACGATGCGGCGCAGCTCGGCGACGCCCGAGGTGACGGCGCTGACCGACTCGAAGTGCGCGCGGGTCATCCGCGCGATGATCTGGGCGAGGGTGGTCTTGCCGCTGCCGGGCGGCCCCCAGAGGACCATAGAGGGGGCGCTATCGGCCTCGATGCTGCGGCGGAGCACGCGGCCCTGCCCGACGAGGTGCTCCTGGCCGACGAACTCGTCCAGGGACGCCGGCCGCATGCGCGCGGCCAGGGGCGCGTGCTGGCCCGCGGGGGTCGGAGCCGCCTCCTCGGGCGCGAGGCCGGGCATGGGGCGGGCGGCGGGCGAGAGGGGGGCCTTGCGTTTCATGACAGGCGCAGTATACCCCCATAGCGGCAGGCTGCCCACGCGCCGGTGATCGATAGCGCAGGGGCACGGTGTGTGAGTTCATTGCGCCGACCGAATCGATGAGAGACGTGGAACGCAGTAGCGAACCATGCGCCGTATCTCAACACAGCCGCGGGGCGAAGGCTTCAATGAGTACACGTTGACTACAAGCCGAAGCTCAGGCCATCCTACGACCGGTACGGGTTCCGCTAGACCGAGGGCGGGCGGCCCCTATTTCACCCGGCCGAAGCAGAGAGCGTCACGTGGTTCCGCACTGATATTGGGGTGGACGAGCCAGCGCCGTAGCGTCCCTTCCCTTTCGAGGCCCAGTTTCTCCAGGACGCGGACCGACCTGATGTTGTCCACATCGCAAGTCGTCCAAATTCGATGAATGGTCGGCTGTCCAAGCGCCCAGTGCACAAGGGCACCGGCTGCCTCCGGCGCATACCCCTGTCCCCACTCCCGGCGAGCAAGGTGATAGGCGAACTCAACCTTGTACATCTGCTCATGAGCTCCGGCGAGGAAGTCCTCTCTGGCGCTCCGGATGTTCAGCGAAGTGAGGCCCATAAGCCGACGGTCCTGTTTGCTTTCAATAACCCAAGCGAAGGTAGTTCCAGCCTCGATTGCGTTGAGGAGGAAGGTGAGGAACTTCCTCGTGTCCTCGATAGACTTGTGCGGTCGCCACGGAAGGAACCGCGTTACCTCGGGGTCGCTGGCGTAGTTCGTAAAGATCGCGGGCGCATCCTCCATCAAAGGCTGCCGGAGGCGCAATCGCGGCGTTTCGAAAACTTTCGGGGGTATCGGCGTCGGCATGGGCGGATTATACGCCGGAATCCCCCCGGAAGAGCATGCCAGGACCGCAGGTGTGCGACGGGTCCGCTCCAACCTCAGGCGCCCCTCCTAGAGCTAGGCTAACGTCCCGTCTTCCCCGTCCTTTTCTCCCTTCCAATTATGTTCCGCACGCACAGGCGTGCCGTGCCCCTGCCGGATGGATGAAACCCAGGCCGGCCTACGGCCGGCGGGGGTCAGCATCAGGTGGTGACGCGGACGTGCTCGCGGTAGTCGTCGGAGGTGAGGCCCGCGGCGTCCGGGGAGCCCAGGAGCCACGGGTTGTCGATGAGGTCGCGTCCGCCGCAGCGGGGACAGGCGGCCTCGCCTGTGGGCTCGCGGCTGGGGAACTCGTGGCCGCAGTCGAGACAGCGGTACTCTTCCATTGGCGTGATCTTAGAGCCCTTTGTACGTACTTTCAGAGCGGTGGGCTATTTTCACCACAACGGCTTCGCGCTGCCGGTCAGCGATGTGGGAGATGATTCGCCATCTCCCGACACGAATCCGGTAAAGCGTGCCACCGAGCTTGACGACTCCATGCGGCCGTGGCTCGCTAGCAAGCTGCGTCATCGCGTCTACGAGCCGATCGTGGTTCTGCGATGGTGCTTTTGCTAGATCGCGTTGGGCGCCATGGGTGAGCTTAACGACGTACACTGACCTTGCGCCGGGCCTTTATCTGTTCGAGGGTGATCGCCGACCTCGGATTCGCAAGGTAGCGACGGAGCTCTGCCTCTCCATCGCGCAAGTCTTCAATATCTTCGCCAAATACCTGCCCGACGGCATTCCGAATCAGTTCGGCCATGGACGCGCGCCGCTCGAACGCAATCCGGCGCAAGCCGTCATGGACGTCATCTGGCAGATAGACCATGGTGCGCTTCATCGCAGACCCCTAAGCATAGAAGCATCATAGCCTATGCATGCCATCACAATTCCACGATCGTCACGCCCTCGCCGCCCTCGTCCGGCGGGGCGTCGTGGAAGAGGCCCACCAGGGGATGGTCGCCCAGGGCGCGCTGGATGGCGCTGCGCAGGACGCCGCGGCCCTTGCCGTGGATGATGCGGACGCGGTGATGGTCGGCCAGGGCCGCCTTCTCCAGATACTCGTCCACCGCCTCGACGGCCTGCTGCGCGCGCATGCCGTGGACCCAGAACTCGGTTCCGACGGCCGCCCGGGCCGCCGCGCCCTTGGCCACCACCACGCCCGGCTTGGGCGCCGGGGCGGGACGGGGCTCCTTGCCCCGGATGCGGCTGCGATGGACCTCCAGCCGGACCGGGCCCGCTTGCACCTGGACGCGTCCCCGCTCGTCGGGCCCGGAGAGGACCTCCGCCGGCTGCCCGACGCCCTCGACGCGGATCAGGTCGCCGGGGAGCACGGGCTCGGCGGAGCCGGGCTCTGACGGGCCGTCGGTCTGCCAGGGGGCCCGCTCCAGCGCGGCGCGGACGGCGTCCACCTCGGCGGCGATCTCGGTGAGCTCCTGCTGCCCCCGCTCACCGACGAGGGCGTTGAGGCGCCGACGGGCGTGGCGCAGCCGGCTCTTGAGCTCCTCGGCCATCACCTGGACCTCGACCTGGTATATCTGGGTCGCGCCCTGGCGCTCGGCCTCCAGGGCTCGCAGCCGTTGCTCCAGACCGGCGCGGACTTGCTCGATCTCTTGGCGGGCGGTCTCGGCGGCGGCGCGCTCGGCCTGGGCCTTGCGCCGCTGCTCCTCGATATCGCTCAGCATGGCCTCCACCTGGGCGGCGCCGGAGCCGAGGGATGCCCGCGCCTCCTCCAGCACGCCTGGGGGGAGCCCCAGCCGCTCGGCGATGGCCAGGGCGTTGCTGCGCCCCGGCAGGCCCACCACCAGCCGGTAGGTGGGCGCCAGCGTCTCCGCGTCGAACTCGACGCTGGCGTTGGCCACACCCGGCGCCGACTGGGCGAAAGCCTTGATCTCGCCGTGGTGGGTGGTCACCACCGTCGCCGCGCCGCGCCGGACCAGCTCCGATAGGATCGCCTTGGCGACGGCGCTGCCCTCCTGCGGGTCGGTGCCGGCGCCCAGCTCGTCCAGGAGGACCAGCGACCGGGCGGTGGCGCAGGCCAGGACGTCCACGATGGTCCGGAGGTGGCCGCTAAAGGTCGAGAGCGACTGCTCGATGCTCTGCTCGTCGCCGATGTCGGCGTAGATGCCGTCGAAGGACTGGAGCGCGGAGCCGGCCTCGGCGGGGATGGGGATGCCCGCCTGGGCCATGAGGGCCAGGAGCCCCACGGTCTTGAGGGCGACGGTCTTGCCGCCGGTGTTGGGGCCCGAGATGACGAGGGCGCGGAAGTCCCGGCCGATCTCCACGGAGATGGGCACGGCGCGCCCCGGGAGGAGCGGATGCCGGGCGTCGCGGAGGCGGACGGCGGGCGGGCCCGGCTCGATGATCTCGGCGACGGCGCCATCCAGCGCCCGGCCCATGCGGGCCTTGGCCAGCGCCAGGTCGATGCGGGCCAGGCGGTCGATGCTCTCCTCGATGGCTTCGGCGCGCTCGCCGGTGACCGCCGCCAGCTCGCGCAGGATGCGCTCCACCTCGCGCCGCTCGGCAAGCGAGAGCTCGCGCCAGGCGTTGCCCAGCTCGACGGCGGCCAGGGGCTCCATGAAGACGGTGGCCCCGCTGCTGGAAAGGTCGTGGATGAGGCCCTGGACCTGGCCCCGGTGCTCCGCCTTGACCGCCAGCACGTAGCGATCGTCCCGGGTGGTGATGAAGGGCTCCTGGAGGACGCGGCGCCCGTCGGCGGAGGCGATGAACTCCTTGAGCCGGGCCAGGAGCCGCTCGTGGGCGGCGCGCTCCTCCAGGCGCAGGCGGGCCAGCAGCTCGCTGGCGGAGTCCAGGACGTCGCCCTGGGGGCTGAGCTTGGCCCGGATGGACGCCTCTAAATCCCGCACGTCGGCGAGGCCGGCGGCGACGCTCGCCAGCACGGGGAGCGCATCGGCCAGGCGCGTGAGGTTCGCCTTGAACGACTGGACGACGGCCAGGGTCTTGGCGATGGCGATGAGATCGGGGCCGGTGAGCTGCCCGCCCAGGGCTGCCGTCCGCGCCAGCTGGCGGACGTCCTGGGCGTCGGCGGGCGAGAGGCCGGGGCGCAGCTCCAGGAGGCGCAGGGCCTCGCGGGCCTCGTCCCGCAGGCGCGCGACCTCGGCGGCGCCGTAGGCGGGCTCGAGGGCGAGGGCCATCTCCCGGCTCACGGGGAACGAGGCGTAGCCGGCCAGCCGCTGGCGGACCGTGGTGAACTCCAGGGTTCGCAGGGCGCGCTGGCGCAGGGCGGCGGCCCGCTCGCTCCGCTCGGCAGGCGCGCCGACAGACCGGGGCGTGGCTCCTCCTCTCGCTGGGGCCGGAGGGGCCGCGGGCGCGCCGCCCGGCACGGGTGGCTCTGGCATCGGACGGCCGGCGATAGGATCAAAGGGCATGGCGTTATGAGCCGGGGCGCGCCGATGGGGAGGCGAGGCCGGAGGCCGCCAGCGCCGCCCGGAGCGCCGCCACCACGAGCCGGTCGTCCTTGGGGTCCACGGTGCGCGGGTCCAGGACCAGGGCGTCGTCCTGGATGCGCGCCATGACGGGCGGGTACGCCCCTTCCGGGTGCCCCTCGCGCAGGCGGCGCGCCGTCTCGGCCAGCATCTGCCCCGAGTACCCCGACCTGTCGGGGTAGCCGATGGCGAGCACCTTGGTGGGCAGCGCCTCGCCCGGGAGGCTCCCGCCGCCGATGGTCGACCAGCCGTCCAGGACGCGCGCCCCCTCGCCCACGGCCCTGGCCCAGCGCCGGGCCCGCCGCTCGATGGCCGCCACGGGGGTGGCGAGCATGCGCCAGACGGGGATGCGGGTCGTCGCCTCGCCTTTCACGTAATGGAGGAGCGTCGCCTGGAGCGCGGCCGTCGTCTGCTTGTCCACGCGCAGCGCCCGCACCAGCGGGTGCTGCTTGAGGGCGCCCACGGCCTTGGCCGTGCCGGCGACGATGCCGGCCTGGGGTCCGCCCAGGAGCTTATCGCCGGAGAAGCAGACGAGGTCGGCGCCGGCGGCGATGCTCTCCTGAGGCGTCGGCTCGTGGGCGAGGCCGAAGTCGCGGCTCTCCAGCAGGCAGCCGGAGCCGATGTCGTGGATGAGGGTGAGGCCGCGATCTCGCGCCGCTTGGACCAGCTCGCCGAGGGCGGGGACGTGGGTGAAGCCGGTGATGCGGAAGTTGCTGGGGTGGACCTTGAGGATGCAGGCCGTCTGGTCCGTGACGGCCCGCTCGTAGTCCGAGAGATAGGTCTTGTTGGTGGTGCCGACCTCGACGAGCCGGGCGCCGCTCTGGGCCAGGATCTCGGGGATGCGGAAGCCGCCGCCGATCTCGATGGCCTCGCCCCGGGAGACGATGACCTCGCGCCCCTTGGCGAAGGCGGTGAGGACGAGCATGACGGCGGCGGCGTTGTTGTTGACGGCGATGGCGGCCTCGGCGCCGGTCACCCGGCAGAGGAGGCGCTCCAGGTGGGCGTGCCGGGAGCCGCGCTCGCCCGTGGCGAGGTCCAGCTCGAGGTTGGTGTAGCCCAGGGCGGCGCGGCGGGCCGCCTCGGCGGCGGCGGCGCTGAGAGGCGCCCGGCCCAGGTTCGTGTGGAGGAGGACGCCGGTGGCGTTGATGACGGGCCGCAGGGAGGGCTCGCAGAGGGCGGCGGCCGTCGATTCGACCTCGGCGATGAGGAGGTCGATGGATGGCGCCGCGGCCCCGCGGGCGATGCGGGAGCGGGAGGCGTCCAGGCTCGCCCGCACCACGCCGGCGACGGTCTCGCGGGAGTAGCGCTGGATGGCGGTGGCCAAGCGGCCGTCGGTGAGCAGCCGCTCGACGCTGGGTAGGCTGCGGAACCCCTGCTCCAACAGATTCCTTTCCGAAGGGCGCGCCCCAGCGGGCCCGGAAGGACGCTGCGGGCGGACTCCCTGGGAGGCGCGGGCCCGCGGCCCTGCATGCGAACGGATCAGGGAGAGCGCGTCTTCATACTAGCATAGCGGCCTTGCACCAAAAGTCGCAATTGTAGTGTCACCCTGAGAGGCTGTGAACAAATCGCCCGTAGGGGCGGGCCGGAGCCTGCCCTGAGCGAAGCCGAAGGGTGCCCGCCCATCTGGGGCTTCTGGTGAGCCGCCCCGCCCCAGATTCTTCGTTCGCCTCAGGCGAACTCAGAATGACATTTTGGTCTAGCATAGCCCTCTTTCGCCAGTCACCGCTTCTCCTTGACCCCGCCGGAGCGCCGCTGGTACAATGCGCACACACGGGAAGGACGGATGCGCGTCATCGGCCTAACGGGCGGCCTGGGCAGCGGCAAGAGCACGGTCTCCCGGTTCTTGAAGGACCTGGGGGCCTACATCTTAGACGCGGACAAGATCGGGCACGAGACCTACCTTCCGGACACACCTGCCTGGAAGGACCTTATCGCCGAGTTTGGCGGGGAGATCGCGGGGCCGGACCGCCAGATCGACCGCAAGAAGCTGGGCGCCATCGTCTTCAGCGACCCGGCCAAGCTCCAGCGCCTCAACGCCATCGTCCACCCGCGGATGCGGGACCTGATCTCCCAGAAGCTGCGGGAGCTGGAGCGGCAGGGCGTCCGGACCGTGGTGCTGGAGGCGGCCATCCTCATCGAGGCCGGCTGGGTGCCCCTGGTGGGCGAGGTATGGGTCACCCAGGCGCCGGAGGATATCGTCATCCGCCGCGTGAAGGCCCGCAACAGCTGGGGCGAGGAGCAGATCCGGGCGCGGATCCGCTCGCAGCTCCCCAACGAGGAGCGGGCCAAGCAGGCCAAGGTCGTCATCGACACGAACTGCACCTTGGACGAGGTCCGGGCGCGGGTTCGGGCCCAATGGGAAGCGCACGTCGTCGCTAAGGGGTGAGGGGCATCGTGACTGGAAAGACCCAGACGCTCTATCGCCAGTACATCATCGAAGAGTACATGCTCGAGGAGGAGCCCTTCTACCTCCCGGTCCACGACGAGGTGGAGATCTTCGAGACCGCCTACCGGCAAAAGCTCCCGGTGCTGCTGAAGGGGCCCACGGGGTGCGGCAAGACCCGCTTCATCGAGTATATGTCCTGGCGGCTGGGACGGCCCATGGCGACCGCCAAGAAGCAGGCCAAGGACGGGGCCAGCGCCAACGGCGGCCTGCCGCTGGTTACCATCGCCTGCCACGAGGACCTGACGGCCAGCGACCTGGTGGGCCGCTACCTCCTGGAGGGCCAGGAGACCAAGTGGCTCGATGGCCCCTTGAGCCGGGCTGTCAAGGCGGGGGCCATCTGCTACCTGGACGAGATCGTCGAGGCCCGCAAGGACACCACGGTTCTGATCCATCCCCTCACGGACCACCGGCGCCTGCTCCCCGTGGAGAAGCGGGGCCAGATCCTTCAGGCCCACGAGCACTTCCTCCTGGTTATGTCCTACAACCCCGGCTACCAGAGCGCCCTCAAGGACCTGAAGCAGAGTACCCGCCAGCGCTTCATCTCCATGGAGTTCGACTATCCGCCGCGGGATATCGAGAGCCGGGTCATCCAGCACGAGGGCGGCGTCAGCATGGATGTGGCCACCAGCCTGGCTAAGCTGGGCGAGAAGGTCCGGAACCTGAAAGAGCACGGCCTGGAGGAGGGCGTGAGCACCCGCCTCCTGATCTACGCCGCCAAGCTCATGGCCGGCGGCATCACGCCCCGGCGGGCCTGCCAGACGGCCGTCGTCTGGGCTCTCTGCGACGACCGGGACGTGCAGCGCAGCATCGAAGAGGTGGTGGCGACCATCTTCGCCTAGACCGGGCGGCCCTCACCCAGCGAGCCGGTCTCTCCATACCGAGGGGCCTCCCGCCGAAGCAGCGGACCCTATGAACGATGTCCCGTCAGTAGAATCGGAGCTGCAGCGCTTCCCTGTCTCCGTGGCCACGGAGTTCCGCAAGGCATCCCGCGACGCCCGCCAGCACCTGAGTCCGGAGGACCTGGATGCCTGGGCCCGAGAGGGCATCGCCATCGCCCAGCACTCCTTCCGGTCGTGGGAGGCCGCCACCGAGTACTTCAAGGCGACGCCGGGCGTGGCGTCTCGGATGAGCTTCCCGCAGATCCTGAGCTGGGCCCGATGGGGCCGCGCTCTCTCGGCCGATTCGCCCGTCGTCTCCTCGTCGTTCTTCCGCGCCACGCCCGAGGTTCTGATGGCCATTGGGCCCGACCAGGTGGCCCCCTGGGCCACCTTCGGCAAGACGCTCTACAAGGGTACCTGGAAGTCCAGCTCTCTCGCCGCCGCCTACTTCGACGTCAGCCCCAAGCTCCTGCGCTGCCTCAACCTGGCCGAGCTGGAGGAGGTGGTTGGCTTCATCGACGCGCTGGCGCAGAAGTCCTACGACCTGGCCACCGAGTGCCTCACCATCGCCGATAGCGTCTTCGGCCAGGTCGACCGGGCCGACCGTCGCGCCTTCCTCTCCCTGGGCGGGGTGCTCGCCCGCACCAACTGGCGGGACGTCAAGCCGTTCTTCGAAAACGGGGCCCGCATCCTGGTCTCCGTGGAGCGCAGCCAGCGCACCCGCTTCCTGGCCCTGGCGGAGCGCCTGACGCGCCAGACGGGCGGCAACATCATCACCTTCCTCCTCGATTGCTCGGCGGCCCTGGGTGAGATCGACCAGCACCGCCACAGTCAGATGCTCACCATGGCCGAGGAGCTGGCCGGCATCGCGCCGGGCGCCGTGGGGGAGTTTCTGCGCAACGCCCCCCAGGTCCTGGGCCGGGTCAAGGACGAGCAGCTGGACCGGTGGTTCGAGGAGGGCGTGGGCATCCTGCGGGAGAACGAGGACGGCGGCCTGGCCTTCTTCCGGCTGGAGTCGGGCCGGGGCGAGCGCGTCCTGGAGAGCCTCACCAACGGCATCTACCTGGACCGAGTGAAGGAGGTCCTCGCCATGTACTGCCGGGCCCTGGCGGGGCAATCGGTGGAGCTTCAGCCCAGCCAGGAGCTCAAGGAGAAGGGCATCGGCTGGAACTCCGCGGAGCAGGCTACGACCGAGGGGAACAATATCTTCCTTCCCGCCTTCGTCGAGCGCTATGGCTCCAAGCCCGAGAACTTCGGCTGGTTCAAGGTCATCGCCACGCACCAGGTGGCGCACCTGGAGTTCGGCAGCTTCGACTTCGCCTTCGACCGCCCCTCGGCGGTCTTCGCCGGCGAGGAGCAGCGGCCGCTTGTCGCGCCGGCCACCGCCAAGCCTGCCCAGGGCGCCGTGACCGACCTGCAGCGCTTCTTCGATCTCTTTCCGGACCGGCAGCTCGCCTCCGATCTCTTTACTCTCGTCGAGGACGGGCGAATCGACCATCGCGTGAAGTGGGAGTACCCGGGCCTCCGGCCGGTCTATGAGCGGGTCCAGGGCGAGGCGGTGGCCGAGCGGCCCTCTCCCAGCGAGCTGCCGCTGCGCGAGGCGCTTATGGAGACGCTGGTCCGCCTGAGCCTGGAGGACCGCAACGCCTTCGCCGTCCCGGCGGAGCTGCGCGAGATCATCGACGCAGTGGCCGCGCTGGCCAAGGCGGTCCAGCGCCCTGACGCCGGCGTCGAGGACACGGCCGAGGCCACCATCCGTATCTATGACATCGTCCGGCAGGTGCCCAACCTGGAGGCCATCCCGGAGGAGTCCGAGGAGACCACCACGGACCAGATGGGCCAGGGCGGCTCCGAGCGGCTGCAAGAGCTCTTGCAGGAGCTGCGGCCGGGCTCGTCGGGCCAGGGCGGCGCGCCGCCCCAGGGCCGCATGGAGAAGGAGTACCAGCGCCCCGAGCGCGTCGAGTTCCGGGGCGACTTCAAGCCGGAGCTGGTCCAGGCTCTCGAGAACCTCAAGAAGGAGGCCATGAAGGCCCAGTCCGAGATGCGCCAGACGGGCATCTCCAAGGACGATCTCAAGCGGATGCTGGAGCAGAGCGTCGAGGTGGAGGTCTCGGAGGCCCAGCAGGGCGACCTGGACCGGACGGCGGGCATGTTCGTGGACAATCTGATGAACGAGGCCTCACGCCAGCAGGCCAAGGCCCGGCAGGGGACCCAGTTCGGCCACGTCCCGGACGACGACCGGCCCCTGGTGGCCGAGGAGCCGCTGAGCTTCCTGTACGACGAGTGGGACTTTCGCGCCGCCGACTATAAGCCGCGCTGGTGCTGCGTGCGCGAGAAGCGCATGGAGGAGGGGACCCAGGACTTCTTCGAGAAGACGCTGAAGAACCATAACCTTCTGGTCTCCAAGATCAAGCGGCAGTTCGAGATGCTGGCCCCCCAGATGCTCCGCAAGGTCAAGCATCTGCCCGACGGCGACGAGTACGACTTCGACATGGTGGTGGAGTCCGTCATCGAGCGCCTCGCCGGCGATACGCCCACGGATAAGGTCTACTGGCGGCGCAACAAGATCGCCCGCGACGTGGCCGTCGCCTTCCTGCTGGACATGAGCGCCTCCACCGCCGAGGCCGTGGACGAGGCGCGCCGCCAGTTCGACTCCTGGGACCTGCCCGACGACCCGCGGGACTACATGGCCTGGCTCCGCTCCCGCCGCGAGGAGATGAGCCGCCGCACCTACAAGCGCATCATCGACATCGAGAAGGAGAGCACCGTCCTCTTCATCAAGGCGCTGGAGGCCATCGGCGACCTCTATGGCATCTACGGCTTCTCCGGCTACGGGCGGGAGAACGTCGAGTTCTACGTGATCAAGGACCTGGGCGAGCGGTTCGGCGACAGTATCAAGCGCCGCATCGACAAGATCACGCCCATGCACGCGACGCGCATGGGCCCGGCCATCCGCCACGCCACGACGAAGCTGGGCCAGCAGGACGCGCGCACCAAGATCCTCTTCCTGCTCAGCGACGGCCGGCCCCAGGACCGGGGCTACAGCCGCGAGGGCGTGGAGAAGGAGTACGCCGTCCACGATACGCGCATGGCCCTCAACGAGGCCCGGCACAAGGGGATCACGCCCTTCTGCCTGACGGTGGACCGCTACGGCCACGACTATCTGAAGACCATGTGCGCCGACATGGGCTACGAGGTGCTGGCCGATATCCACTCGCTGCCGGAACGCTTGCCCGCGCTGTACCGGCGGCTGACGGTTTGACCGTTGCAGGGCGCGGAGATTGCTTCGTCGCTCTCCGCTGGGCTCGCTCCTCGCAATGACAGAAGAGGCCGGGGCGCCTGCCGGCGCTGTACCAACGACTGACGGTGTAGGCGGGCCAGTAGCACCGGCTGGCAACCGCTGCCGCCTTTGTTGCATGCGCCTACACTGTCATTGCGAGGCCCGATATCATCGGGCCGAAGCAATCTCCTGCACTGCGAGACTCGTGAATGCAGGGTGTGACCTTCGAGCTGACTGGAGATTGCTTCGTCACCCCGACAGGGTCGGGGCTCCTCGCAATGACGAACGATGCGGTTCAGATTTATTGCAAGGCTCTTCAATAATCATGCCCGACCCCCTCATCGTCGTTGACTACGACCCGCGCTGGCCTCTTATGTACGAGGAAGAGCGGACACGTATCCTCCAAGCCGTCGGCCAGGACCTCGTGGCCATAGAGCACGTAGGCAGCACGGCGGTACCCGGTCTCGCCGCCAAGCCCATCATCGATATCATGCCTGGTGTGCGAAGCCTCGCCGATGCGGCGCACTGCATCGCCCCGTTGCGCCAGCTCGGCTATGACTCTGTCCCAGAACATGAGGCGCTGATCCCAGAACGGCGCTTTTTCCGTAAGGGGTGGCGAGGAGCAGCGACGCACCATCTGCACGTGGTCGAGGTCACGAGTGCCTTCTGGGAGCGGCACATCCTGTTCCGGGACTACCTGCGGGCGCATCCGGATGCCGCTGCCGCGTATGCCGCGCTCAAGCGGGACCTGGCTGCTCGCTATCGGGACGACCGCGACAGGTACACAGACGCCAAGACCTCATCCATCCAGGCCATCGAGGAGCGAGCGCGGCGCGAACGGGCCGCCCGTTAGTGTCATTGCGAGGAGAGCCGATACTATCGGCTCGACGAAGCGATCTTGGCATCCGCTGTCATCTGCACACGCTGAGATTGCCACGGCTTCCCGATAGAATCGGGGGAGCCTCGCAATGACTACGAAAACTCGAGTGTGGCTGCCAGGCCCGCCGCTGGGGGGCTGCTAACGCGTAGGGGCGGGTTTCAAACCCGCCCCTACGGTTTTGAGGCGCCCGCACGCCTACGCCCCGTCCAGCTCCAGGATCAGGCGCCGGAGGTTGAAGAGCGCCGTCGAGACGACGCGCGTCTTGATGTCGAGGCGGCCACCGGGGTACTTGCCCGTGTGGAGCCGCTGCAATCGCTCGTGGTCGAGGGCCACGAAGACGGCGCCCACGGGCTTGCCCTCCTGCTCCGTTGGCCCGGCGACGCCCGTCACGCCGATCCCGATGCTCGCGCCGAGCTGCGTGCGCGCCGCCTTCGCCATGGCGGCCGCCGTCTCGCCGCTGATGGCGCCGTGCCGCTCGACGATGGCGCGGTCCACCCCGTGGGCGGTCTTCACGTCGGTCATATAGCTCACGATGCCGCCCTTGAAGTAGTTGGAGCTGCCCGGCACGTCTGTGATGGTGCTGGCGAGGAGCCCGCCCGTGCAGGACTCCATCGTCGCCAGCGTCATCTTCCGGGCCGTGAGCAGCTTGCCGATGTGGGACTGCATCGTCTCGTCGTCGGTGCCCCAGAGGTTGGCGGCGAACATGCGGCGGATCTGGTCGTCCAGGGGCTGGAGCAGGGCGCCGGCCGCGGCCTCGTCCTGGGCCTTGGCGGCGATGCGCACCCAGATGCCATCGGGCTTGGCGTAGACGCCGATGGTGGGGTTGGGCGACTTCTTGAGGCCGCCGAGCATCTCGTCGACGCCGCCCTCGGAGAGGCCGGTGATCTTGAAGGTGCGGCTGACGAGGATGCCGCTCTTGGCGCGCCGGCGCAGCTCGGGGTAGACCTCGTGCTCCCACATGCGCATGAGCTCGCGCGGCGGGCCCGGCATGGCGACGATCGTCCTTCCGTCCTTTTCGGCCCACCATCCCGGCGCGGTGCCCACGGGGTTCGGGATGGCCCTCGCCGAGGGGATCAGCGCCGCCTGCTTGAGGTTGTTCATGGGCATGTTCAGGCCGCGATTGCCAAAGAAGCTCCGCAGCTCCTGCTCGAGCTTCGGGTCGACGGCCATCCTCTCGCCGAAGACCTCGGCGATGCACTCGCGGGTGAGGTCGTCCTCGGTGGGGCCCAGGCCGCCGGTGCACAGCAGCAGGTCGGAGCGCGAGAGCCCCCGGCGCAGCACCTCGACGAGGCGGCCCTGGTTGTCGCCCACCTGCTGGACGTAGTAGAGGTCGATCCCCAGGGCCGGCAGGCGGGACGCGATGTAGGCGGCGTTGGTGTCCACGATCTCGCCCATGAGGAGCTCGGTGCCGATGGAGAAGATCTCAGCCTTCATGCGTCGCGGTCCCTTCTGTCGGGGCCGACATGCCGGCCCGGGGGCGTGCTAGGGCCAGGTGACGCGGAACTGCTCGGTGCGGACGGAGCGGCCGGTAAAGGTCCTGGCCGTCTGCTGGGCCAGGAAGACGAGGGGCGGGCCCAGGCGCTCGGGGGTGGGCTCGTGCCAGGTGATGCCGTCGGCGTCCCGGTTCCAGCCGTAGCCGGGGGGCGCCGCGTCCAGCATCCCCACGGTCAGGATCGTTCCCGGGGCTAGCATGTTCACGGCGATGTCGTCGTCCGCCAGCTCCGCGGCGAGCCACAGGGTCATGCGGTCCAGGGCCGCCTTGGAGACGAAGTAGAGGAGCAGGCCCTGGGAGATGGTGAGCTTCCGGCGCGCGGGCGCGGCGGCGGGGCCGGCGGCCGCCCGCGGGACGACCGCGCCGCCCTCGGAGGTGATGTTGATGATGCTGCCGGTCCGTCGCGCCATCATGGAGGGGACGAGGGCGCGGCAGCAGAGGAAGGGCCCCCGAACGTTGACGTCCATGCTCTGGTCCCACGCGGTGGCGGGGATCTCGAGGAAGTTGGGGTAGCGCGGATAGATGGCGGCATTGTTGACCAGGATATCCACCCGGCCAAAGGTCTCGAGGGCCTGGCGCGCCATGGCCTCCACGTCCCGCTCCTGGGCGATGTCGCACCGGATGGCGAGGGCCTGGCCGCCGGCGGCGCGGATCTCGGCTGCGGTCTGCTGGATGGAGCCGGGCAGGAGGCCCTCGGCCTGCCGCTGCCCGAAGGCGGAGCCCCACATCGCCCGGTGCGCATCCTCGCCGGAGGCGTCGCGGTCCGTGCGAGCGACGGCCACGACGGCGGCGCCGGCCTGGGCCAGCGCCAGCGCGTAGGCCTTGCCGATGCCCCGGCTGGCCCCCACGACGACGGCTACCCTCCCCCGGAGTTCCGTGCCCCGACGTGTCGGGGAGCTCATGACGCACCTCTCGCTGCGCGCTCGTTCCTCTGACAGCCCCGACGTGTCGGGGTTCTTGCAGCCGCCCGATTGTAGCACCCACGCCTTCCTTGTGGGGGGCGAGGCGCCTCGCCTACAATGGCGGCGGAGGCGGCCCGGCGGCCGCTCCCACCCGGCGCCGTGAACCCTCCCATCGTCGCGCTCAACGGGCAGCTCGTCCCGGCCGGCCAGGCCCGGGTCTCCATCTTCGACCACGGCCTGCTCTACGGCCACGGCCTCTTCGAGACGATGCGCGCTTACGGCGGGCGCGTCTTCCGCCTGGAGGAGCACCTGGGGCGCCTGGTCCGAGGCGCCGAGGTCATCGGCATCCCCCTGGGCGGGCAGCGGCCGGCTCTCGAGCGGTCGGTCCAGGGCGTGCTCCACGCCAACGGCCTCACCGAGGCGCGGCTGCGCATCACCGTGACCGCAGGCGAGGGACCGGGCCTGCCCGTCTATCCCGCGCCAGGCTCGCCGGCGGTCTTCGTCACGGCCGCGCCCGTGCAGCCCGTCTCCAAGGAGCGGTTCGAGCACGGCCTGCATGCCGTCGTGTGGGGCCGCGCCCGGAGCAGCATGTCGGCCATCGTCGCTGTCAAGACGACCGATCTCCTGGAGAACCTCATGGCCCGGGCCGACGCCCGCCAGCGCGGCGCTGATGAGGCCATCATCCTGAACGAGCGGCACTTCATCGCCGAGTGCTCCCTCAGCAACGTCTTCTTCGTCAGCCGGGGGCGTCTGCTCACGCCGGCGGCCGAGTGCGGCCTCCTGCAGGGCATCACGCGCGACGTCGTCATCCAGCTGGCGGCGGAGCGGGGGCTCCCGTTGGACCAGGCGTGGATCTCCGTGGACGACGCGAAGGCGTCCGACGAGGCCTTCGTCACCAACTCGGTCATCGAGCTGATGCCGCTCGTCGCCATCGAAGGGCGGCCGGTGGGCGATGGCCGCCCCGGCCCGGTGACGCGCGCCCTCGCCAAGGCCTATCGCGACCTGGTGGCGCGCGAGCTGGGACTGCGGCAGTCCGGTCCGTGACGGGCCCCTTCGATGGCGCTCAGGGGCCTTGCGCCAGAAGTGGCTTCGTACAGGCATCGGCGCAAGGGGCGAAAGAGAGATTCCCCCTCTCCCCAACCCTCTCCCGCCGGGGGAGAGGGAGTTTTGGCGCAAGGCTGCGCTCAGGACAGGCCCGGCCCCGTGAGCCCCGACACGCCGGGGCGCCTCATCGCCCCTCGTGGGCCCGTCCCTCCATAGCGTGAGGCTGGCTCGCGCAGAGGGGGACCGGGAGCTTCGCGCACTCGGCGTCGCAGCGCTCCCGCGGCACGTCGCAGGGCTCCACGTGGATGGTGGTGACGGTGTTGGGCAGCGCCTGCTCGATCTCCTCTTCCATGCGGTCCGTGAGCTCGTGGGCGGCGGCCACCGTCGTCACCCGGGGCAGCGTCAGGTGGATGTCGATGTACCGATAGGGGCCGGAGCGGCGCGAGCGCATGCCGTGATAGTTCACGTACTCGCCGGCGCGCCGTTCGAGGATCTGGCGCACCACGTTCTCGTCCCGGTCGGGCAGGCGGACGTCCAGCAGGTCCCGGTGGGCGCGCTGAAAGAGCCGGACGGCCGTCCAGGCGACGAAGGCGGCGACGGCGAGGGCCACCGCCGGGTCCAGCGCGTCCCAGGGGGTCGTCTGGAGCAGGATCAGCCCCAGGAGCACGCCGGCCGACGTGACGATGTCCGAGGCGCGGTGCCGGGCGGTGGCATCGAGGGCGATGGAGCCGGTGCGCCGGGCCACCCGCCGCAGGTGCAGGGAGACGCCGATGTTGACGGCCATGGAGAGGGACATGGCCACGATGCCCAGGCCGACGCCGCCCACCTCCGCTCCCGCCTCCAGTCGGCGGATGGCCTCGGCGGTGATGAGGGCCGCGCCGGCGAGGATGAGCAGCGATTCGACGATGCCGCTCACGTTCTCCAGCTTGCCGAGTCCGTAGGGGTGCTCCCGGTCGGCGGGGCGCGCGGCGAAGCGGACGGCGGCCAGGGCGACGAAGGCGCCGACCAGGTCCATGCCGCTATCGAGGGCATCCGAGAGGACGCTGATGCTGCCGATGGCCAGGCCCACGCTGAGCTTGAGGGCCACCAGCGTGACGTTGGCCAGCAGCGAAAGGGCAGCCGCCCCTTGGGTCGTGTTGAGCATGCGCCGCTCCGGGGCCGCGCCGACGCGGGCCCTGGCGTCAGGCCGTCGCGCGGCGCTTGCGGAAGGGGAGCCGGAGCTCGCCCTTCTCCCAGGATACCAGGATGTTGGCCGCCAGGAACTGGGAGTTGTAGAGGCCAGCCACCACGCCGACCAGGAGGACGAGCATGAAGTCCCGGATCGTCTCGCCGCCGAACAAGAGGACCGCGAGGATGGCCACAATGGTGGTGAGGGTGGTGTTGAGGTTCCGGATCAGCGTCTCGTTCAGGCTGATGTTGACGGAGGCATCGAAGCTGCGGCCGGCGTGGCGGCCCACGTTCTCGCGGATCCGGTCGAAGACGACGATGGTGTTGTTGACGCTGTACCCGATGATGGCCAGGATGCCCACGATGGTGAGGGAGTTGAACTCCGTCTCCGAGAATTTGGCCAAGAGCGCCAGGGTGCCCAGCATGATGAAGACGTCGTGCACGAGGCCCACCACGGCGGCGACGCCATACCGGAACGGGCGGTTCACCCTGCGGAAGGCGTACCAGACGTAGAGCAGGATCGCCACCGAGCCGGCGACGATGGCCCAGACGGTGTTGGTGATGCTGCGGCGGGCGATCTCGGCGTCCACCGAGTCGAACTCCACGGAGGTCCGATCGATGGGGGCCACCTGCTCGAGGGCGCGCAGGATGCTGCTGCGCTGGTCGTCCAGGGGCCGGGCGCCCCGGATGAAGATGCCGTCGGCCCGCTGCTCGAAGGTTAGCCCCGTGTAGCCGCGGCGCTCCAGCGTCTCGCGCACCGCCTCGAGCGCGACCGGCGTCTCGAAGGAGAGGGTCGTGGCGATGGTGCTCCCGAAGTTGAGGGGCTCCTGGCGCACCCGTCCGAAGGCGAGGCCGAGGGCCGAGAAGAGGAGGTCGTTCTGGGCCGCGGAGAGCCGCTTGCCGCCAAGGAAGAAGGTCTGATCGCCGGCGTCCTGGACGATGAGGCGCTGGCGCACGGCCTGCTCGGCCCGGGCCGCGTCCGTGGCGCGCACGGTGAAGAGCTGGCCCTTGGCGCGGTCGAAGGGGGTGCGCTTGGCCAGGCCCAGCCGCGACTCCAGGGATGCCAGGAGCGCATCCAGGTCGGCGCCGGCCGGCCCCTTGCCCGCCAGGAGGAACGCGTTCTCGCCATCGGGAATGGCCGCGACGCTCCTGGCCTTGACGGCGATGAGCTCCCGGCGCAGGTCGGCCAGGGTCACCAGCGGGCCGAAGTCCAGCACCGTGGCGATGGTGTTGGCCGGGTCGGGAGGGGGCGCGCGCAGGGGGCCGAACCGCTGGGCGAGGGCGTCGGTGAGGGCGTTGCGCTGCTCCTGCGAGACCCCCTTGGCGCCCACGAAGAATGTGTTGCCGCCGATGCGAGTCACCAGGGCGTCCGAGATCCCCGCCCGGCTGACCTCGTTGGCCAGGTCGTTCCGGTCGACGCTGGCGTCGAAGTCCACGCGCAGGCTCAGGTCCGTTTCGGCCTCGAAGGTGGTGCGCTTCGGCAGCCCGAACCGGGACTCCAGCCGCGCCAGAAGGTCCATCTCCTTCTGTTGGTCGACGTTCTCTCCCACCACGGAGAAGGCCGTGGGGCCGGCGGCCTCGACGATCAGGCTTTGGAGCCCCAGGCTTGTCGCCTCGGCCCGGAAGGCGGGGAGGCTGACGGCGGGCCCGAAGTTGAGGGAGAGGGTCAGATCGCCCTCGCCGTCGAAGGACGTGACGTCCAGGGGCCCCACGCGCTCCTGGATGCGGCCTTGGATCGCCTGCGCCTGGTCTTTGGTCAGCTCCTTGCCCTGGACGAGGAGCGTCCCGCTCCCAATGGCATGCATCGCCGCCTCGGCGCCGGCGGCCTCGGCCGCGGGCACCACCGCCAGCTCGGCCAGCACCTTGGCCAGGGTGACCGGGTCGGTGAAGCGGATGGTGAAGGCCCGGTCGGCGGCCGGGTCGATAGGGACGCGGTCGAACTCGCCGAAGCGCTCCTTGAGGCCGGCGATGGCCGGCTCCCGGTCCTGCTCGCCGGGCCCCTTGGCGGTCAGGAGCACCTCATTGTCCAGGACGCGGGAGACGGTGACGCCCCTGGCGCCGCGGGCGGTCAGCTCCTGGCCCACGTCGGCGGCGGAGACGGGCTGCTTGAAGCGCAGGACGAGGGCCAGGTCATCGGCGGCGGCGAAATCCACGCGCTCGAAGGGGCCGTAGCGCTCGCGCCAGGCCTGGAGCACGGGAGCGAGCGCCTGCTCCGAGAGGCCCCGGGCCGAGATGAGGATGCGGCCGCCGTCCAGCGGCTCCAAGACCAAGGGATCGGGGGCCTGCCGCCCGAAATGGGCGCGCAGGTCCTCCGGCGCCGCCGGGCTGGGGAAGGAGACCGTCGTGGCAAGGTCGGCTCCGCCTTCAAGGGAGACCGAGCGCACCTTGCCGGAAAGCTCCGAAAGGATCGGCGCCAGCCCCTCCTCGATCAGCTCCGTGCGGATGAAGACCTCCCGGCCCCCGCTGAGCTGGACGGCGGGCTTCTCGAAGCCGGCGGCCTGCAGCTTGGCGCGGACGGCGTCCACGTCCACCTGCTGCGTGTAGCGGGCGGTCACCGTCGAGCCGCTGGAGAACTCGAGGCCGAGGGGCAGGCGCGGCGGCGCCACGAGGAAGATGATAGCGGCGATGAGCAGCGCTATCGTGGTGAGGAAGACCCACTTGCGGTACCCGACGAAGTCGAACAAGGCAGGCTCCTCGTCCTACAGCCCCACCCCGACGTGTCGGGGCGGCCGCTCCGCCGGGTGGAGCTCCACGAACCAGTTGGTGCGCCGGGCGATGGGCATACCGACCATGAGGCGGAGCAGCGTGCGGCTCACGAAGATGGCGGTGACCATGCTGGTGACGACGCCGATGATCATGGTGATGGCGAAGCCGATGACGCGCGGCTCACCCAGCTGGTTGCCGAACCACCAGAGGATGACCATGGTGATGACCGTGGTGACGTTGCTGTCCCAGATGGCGGCCCAGGCGCGGTCGAACCCCGTTTCGACGGAGGCGGTGAGGGTGCGGCCGGCCCGGAGCTCCTCCCGCGTGCGCTCGAAGATGAGGACGTTGGCGTCGTCGGCCATGCCGATGGAGACGACGAAGGCGGCGATGCCCGAAAGGGTGAGGGTGACGTCGGCAAGCTTGAAGATCGCCAGGACGAGCACGGTGTACATCCCCAGCGAGAGGGCGCCCGCCAGCCCCAGCATGCGGTAGTGGAGGACCATGAAGAAGAGCACGAGGCCGAGGCCGACGGCGCCGGCGATGTAGCTCTTCTCCAGGGAGTCCTTGCCCAGGGTGGCGGAGACGTCCTGCTCTCGGACGACCCGGATGCTCACGGGCAGGGCGCCGGCGTTGAGTTGGATGGAGAGGAGCCGCGCGTCCGGCCTGGTGAGGCCGGTGATGACGCCCCGGTCGCTGATGACGGCCTGGACGACGGGCGCGGAGATGAGACGCCCGTCCAGGAAGATGCCCAGGGGCTTGAGCACGAGCCGGCGGGTGATCTGCTCGAACATGCGCCCGCCCTCGCCGTTGAACTCGAAGGAGACGTTGGGGAGGCCGGTGCCGGGCTCGGAGACGACGAGGGCGTTGGCGCGCAGGAACTCGCCGGTGAGGTGCTTGACGACGCCGCCGCTGCCCTCGGCCGTGGCGGGCTCCCACCCGCTGCACTCGCCCTGGCTCCGGGCCGCCAGGTTGACGCACTGGCGGAAGTCCAGCTGGGCCGTGCCGCCGATGAGCCGCTTGGCCTCCTCGACGTCCTTGACGCCGGGGAGCTGGATGACGACCTCGTTGTTCCCCTTCTTTTGGATGAGGGGCTCGGAGACGCCGAAGGCGTTGATGCGGCGCTCGACGACGTGGACGAGGCCATCCATCTGCTCGTCCGTCACGTCGGGATCGTCGGCGCGGTAGACCAGGTGCGTCCCGCCCTGAAGGTCCAGGCCGAGGCGGAGGCCCAGGACCGTGTCGTCCGAGCCGCGCTTGTAGCCGCCGATGTCGACGGTCTTGACAGCGAGGCTGGCGATGGCCAGACCCAGGAGCACGACGACGAGGACGAGGGCGATGTGGTTCTTGCGTAGTCGCACCGGTCACTCCGTATCGGGCGTGGGCGCCGGCGGGCCTTGGCGCTCCAGGCGGGCCGCCAGGGCGATAGCCTCGCTGCGGGTGGCGATCTCGCCGGCGGCCTGGGCCTCCCGGACCGCCTCCAGCAGCTCGCGGATGCGCGGGCCGGGCCGCAGGCCCAGCTCTCGCATCAGATCGTGGCCGTCCACGAGCCTGGGCGGCTGCACGGCGGCGCTCCGGCCGCGCCAAGCGTCCAGCATACCACGAATCTTGCCCGCATAGAGGCGCCAGTCCTCGAGCTCGAGGAGCGGGCCGCGCGCCGCCCGGTAGTCGGCGAGGCTGAGGAAGAGGGTGTCGATAGCGACCTCGCCGGCGTCCCGGAAGTAGCGATAGAGGGCCCGGCCGGAGGGGCCGTCGTCGCGGGTGATGAGGCCCGGCCGCAGGTGCTCCTCAACCATAGCGACGACGGCGCGCGTCTCCCGGGCGCTCAGGCGCAGGCGCTGGAGAGCTGTCTCCGTCATGCGGGCGCCCAGCCTGGGGTGGCCCAGGAAGCGGATGCGGCCATCGGCCTCGATCGTCTTGGTGGCTGGCTTGGCGACATCGTGGAGCAGGGCGGCGAGCTTCAGGAGCACCCGGCGCGAGCGCCCGCCGCCCACCTCCTCGGCGAAGCGGCGCGAAAGTTCATCGTCCCACGGGACCTGCTCGATGCCCGGCGCCTGGTCCGAGACCTCCCGAACGACGCGCTCGGCCTCTGCCACGGCCTCGATGGAGTGCTGGAGGACGTCCCAGTAGTGCTCCTTGGGCTGGCCGGCGCCGCGGGCCGCCTCCAGCTCCGGGAAGATGCGGGTCAAGAGGCCCAGATCGTCCAGGAGCCGCAGGGAGCCGGCCGCGCCGGGCACAGCGAGGATCCGAAAGAGCTCGTCCCGGACGCGCTCCCCGGCTACCGCGGCGAGGAGGGCGGCATCGCGCCGGATGAGGCCGCCGGTGGCGGGCTCGATGGTGAAGCCGAGCTCGGCGGCCAGGCGCACGGCGCGGAGCAGCCGCGCGGCGTCCTCGCGGAAGACGCCGTCGGCGATGGCGCGGACGGTCCGGCGCTCTAGGTCGGCGAGCCCGCCCACGGCGTCGATGATGGCGCTGGCGGCGGGCGCGGCCCCGGCGAGGGACTCCAGGGGCAGGGCCAGGGCGTCGATGGTGAAGTCGCGGCGGCGGGCGTCCTGGGCGATCTCTCCGGCCAGGGGCGTGAGATCGAGGACCAGGCGGCCGCCATCGAGGACAAGGCGGTGGATGCCGCGCTCGGCGTCCAGCGGGAAGGAGGGCGCTGCAAAGGCGGCGGCCAGCTCCCCGGCGACGCTCTCGGGCGGGGCGGCGACGGCGACGTCCAGATCGGCGATGGGCCGGCCCAGGAGGGCGTCACGCACGGCGCCGCCGGCGAGGTAGCCCCGGGCCCCGTGCGCCGCAAGGGTGCGCTGCACCGCCCGCAGGACCTCGAGGGCGGTGCCGGGGATCGAGAGGGCCGGCCCAGGGTGGGCGGCGCGGAGGCCGCCGGCCTCCGCGCTCGCACCCCGGCAGGCCGGGGTACCCGGGGCGCTCCTATTCAGCCGCGACCTCCACAGGCTCGGAGGCCGTGATCTCGACAAGCTGATCGAGGAGGCCCTGCTCTTTCATCCGGTCGATGTAGAGCACGCCGTCCAGGTGATCGATCTCGTGTTCAAGGGCCTGGGCCATGAGCCCCTCGGCCTTGAGGCGCACCTCGCGGCCGTCCCGGTCCAGGCCCTTGACCTTCACCCACTCGGACCGCTTGAGGGTGCCGCGGTAGCCGGGGATGCTCAGGCAGCCCTCGGCGACCTCGCGCTCGCCGCCGCGCTTGACGATCTCGGCGTTGATGAGGACGTACTCGTCCGGCGGGCCCTCCTCCGCTTCTTCCTCCTCCTTCGGAATGCCCAGGACGAGGATGCGCAGGGGGATGCCGATCTGGTTGGCGGCGAGGCCGACGCCGGGGGCCGCGTGCATCGTCTCGAACATATCGCCGATGAGCCGCTGGATGGAGGCGTCGATCTTGGCAACGCGGCTGGCCTTGCGGCGCAGGATGGGGTCCGGGGCGGTGCGAATCTTGAGGATGGCCACGGGAACTCGCTCCGATAGGGGATGGGCCAGTGGGCTGTACAGGTTTGGACAACGGCCAATTATACGAGACGGTGATCTTCCTTGTAAAGGAGATGGGGCCCTAACCCCCTGGCCCCCTTCCCTGCGAGGGAAGGGGGTCTCTCCCTCTCCGCGCCGGAGAGGGGACGGGGGGAGAGGGGGGTTCGGTCACTGCATGTGCACCGGGTCCACGTCCACCGTCCAGCCCGTCGGCAGGGTGACGCGGTCCAGGAGTTGGCCCGGGTCCGGCGATTGGACGACCAGGTGCCAGCGGTAGCGGCCGCGGAGGCGCTCGAGGGGCGCCGGCGCGGGGCCGATGACCCTGGTGTTGGGGAAGCCCGTCGCGGCCAGCTCCTCCTGCAGGAGGTGGTGCACCCGCTCGCACTCCCGCCGGGCGGCCAGGGCGCTCGAGTGCCGGTAGACGAGGCGCGCCAGGCGCGAGAAGGGGGGCATCCCCGCCTGGGCGCGCCGGACGATCTCCTGGTCGTAGAAGGATGCGTAGTCCTGGGTCGCGGCGGCGGCGATGGCGTAGCTCTCCGGCGCGTAGCTCTGGACGATGACGCGCCCCCCGGCGGCGCCCCGCCCGGAGCGGCCCGCCACCTGGCACAGGACCTGGAAGACGCGCTCCGGCGCCCGAAAGTCCGGCGCGTAGAGGCCGATATCGGCGTTGATGACGCCGACGAGCGTCACGCGCGGCAGGTGGAGGCCCTTGGCCAGCATCTGCGTGCCGATGAGGATGTCCGCCTTGTGCTCGACGAACTGGCGCAGGATCGCCTCGTGGGCGTCCCGGCCTTGGGTCACGTCCCGGTCCCACCGCAGGATGCCGGCCCGCGGGAAGTTCTGGGCCGTCTCCACCTCGAGCCGCTGGGTGCCCAGGCCCAGGTAACGGATCCGCTGGCCCCAGCACTCGGGGCAGCGCCGCGGGGGCTGTGTCTGATAGTTGCACTGGTGGCAGCGCAGGGCCACCTGGTCGCTGTGATAGGTGAGGGTCGTGGTGCAGCGGCGGCAGCGCGCCACGTGCCCGCAGTCGCGGCACTGGACGAAGGTGGCCGAGCCCCGGCGGTTCAGGAAGAGGATCACCTGCTCGCGGGCGTCCAGCGCGGCGTCGATGGCGAGCTTGAGCGCCCGGCTGAAGATGCTCCGGTTCCCCGCCTTCAGCTCCTCGCGCAGGTCCACCACCTCCACCGCTGGCAGGCGCGAGGTGACGGTGACCGAGCCGTTGGACTCGATGATCCGCTCCGGCAGCTCCAGCAGCTTGTAGCGCCCGGAGCGGGCCCGGTGGAAGCTCTCGAGGGCCGGCGTGGCGCTGCCCAGGATGACGGGGGCGCCCGTCAGCTCGCCCAGGCGGATGGCCACGTCCCGGGCGTGGTAGAAGGGCTGCGCCTCCTCCTGCTTGTACGTCCACTCGTGCTCCTCGTCCAGCACGATGATCCCCACGTCCGGCAGCGGCGCGAAGAGGGCGCTCCGGGGCCCGATGACGACGTCGCAGCGGCCCTCGCGGATGCGCCACCACTCGTCGAACTGCTCTCCCGCCGAGAGGCGGCTGTGGAGGACGGCGACGCGCCCGGGAAAGCGGCCCGCGAAGCGTTCGATGGTCTGGGGCGTGAGGGCGATCTCCGGCACGAGCACGATGCCGCGCTTGCCTTGGGCCACGGCCCGCGCGATGGCCCGCAGGTAGAGCTCCGTCTTGCCGCTGCCGGTCACGCCGAAGAGGAGGAAGACCGGCGGCTCGCCTTTGGGCCCGGCGGCGCTGGCGTCCATGGCCCCGGCGATGGCGTCCCAGCACCGGGCCTGCCGCGCGGTCAGATCGAGCGGGCGGGTGACGGCGTAGCTGCGTCCGGCCAGCGGGTCGCGCTCGACGCGCTCGCGCTCGATGGCGACGAGGCCCCGCTCGGCCAGGGCGGCGAGGGCCGGACCGGCGCCCGGCGGCAGGCTGGCGACGCGGACGCCGGGCTCTCCCGCCTCGATGATGGCGTCCAGGACCTCCCGCTGCTTCGGCGGCAGCGGCTGGGCGGTGACGGCCAGCGCCTCCGAAGCCGCCTCACGAGAGGCAGCCAATCGGACGAGACGCCGGTGCTCCCGGACGACGAGCCCGCTCCTGGCGAGGGCCGCCAGGGCCGCGTCCGGCGCACCGAACCGCTGGGAGAGCTCGGCGGTGGGGAGACCCTCGTCCCCCGCCTCCAGCACGGCGCCGAGGACCTGCCGCTGCCTCTCGGGGAGAGGCCGCGCCGCCGCCTGGAGCGCCTCCAGAGCTCGCTCCCTGGGCACCGCGAGGCGCGCCGTCCGGACGAGCTTGGGCTGGACGGTGGGCCGCCGCCAGACCCACGTTCGCTTGACCAGACCCTTGCGGGTGAGCTGCCCCAGGGCGATGTCGGCTTCGCGCTTGCGGAACCGGCTTTGGAGCTCACCCTGGCCGGCCGTGCCCTGGCGCGTCAGGTAGTCGAGGACGGTCCGCTGGCGCTCGTCCAGGCCCTCGAGAAGGATGGGCGAGGGCTGCTGCAACGGCACGTAGACGGCCTGGACCTTCTGGCGGAAGCCCGGCGGCACCATGGGGACGGCGGCGCTGTAGAGCGGCGAGCGGTAGGTCTCGCTGATCCAGCGGGCCAGCGAGAGTTGCTGGGGCGAGAGCCATGGCTCCTCGCCCACCACACGGGTGATGGGGCGCGTCTCCGGATAGCCGGGGACCTGGGCCAGGGCGAAGACGAAGCCGGGGAGTTGGCGCGGCCCGAAGGGGACCTGGACGGCGTGCCCGGGGCGGACCTCCATGCCCTCGGGCACGGAGTAGCTGAAGGTCTTGCCCGGCTGGGCCGGCGCCCCCACGGCGACCTCGGCGTAGGTCATGGGCGTCCCCGGCGCTGGCGATGATCGAGAGAGGGGGGTCTAGCTCTGGCTCGCGGGCGGCGTGGCTTCTGCGACCGGCGCCGCGGGCTGGGCGGGAGCGGGCTCAGCGGCCTCGGCCGTGGGAGCCTCTGCCGAGGCGCCGGCCTCGGCGGCCAGGACGCGGCCCTTCTCTCGGATGCGGGCGTCGCGGGCCGAGCGGCCGCGCAGGTAGGAGAGGTTGGCGCGGCGGACCCGGCCATGCCGCAGGACCTCCACGGACTCCAGCAGCGGCGAGTGGACGAGGAAGGACCGCTCGACGCCGACGCCGTAGGAGACGCGGCGGACGGTGAGGGAGGCGCTGGGCCCGGAGCCTCCCTCCCGAATCACCACGCCCTGAAAGATCTGGCTCCGGACGCGATCGCCCTCTTTCACCTGGGAGCTGACCTTGACGGTGTCCCCCGGCCGGACGGAGGCGACCTTGGGGTTCGGCTTGAGGTCCTGAATGTTGCGGACGTCCATGGCAGTTTGACTCGCTGGCTGGCGAGGGGTGGGTCGCGGGAGGCGACCCGAATAAAATACCATAAATCAGGAGCCGGCGGTAGGGGGTGGCGGCTCATCCTCGTCCTGCGCGGCGAGGGCGTCGGCGATCTCCTCCGGCGAGAGGCCAGCCCCGTCCAGCAGGCCGGGCCGGCGTTGCAACGTTCTGAGGATGGCCTGGCGCCGCCGCCACCGCGCGATGGCCTGGTGGTCGCCGCTCAGGAGTACCGGCGGCACGCGCCATCCCCGGAACTCGGGCGGGCGCGTATACTGGGGGTACTCGAGGAGCCCCTGGGCGAAGGAGTCCGTCTGGGAAGCGGATGGGTCGCCCAGGACGCCCGGCAGCAGGCGCGCCACCGCGTCGATGATGACGGCGGCCGCCGGCTCGCCGCCCGTCAGCACGTAGTCGCCGATGCTGATCTCGTCGTCCACGCCGTGCCGCCGGAAGCGCTCGTCGACGCCCTCGTAGTGGCCGCAGACGAGGACGAGGTGCGGCCTGCGGGCCAGCTCGGCGGCGACGGTCTGGGTGAAGGGCCGGCCTTGGGGGGTGGTGAGCACCACCCAGGCCGGCTCCTCAATCGCGCGGGCGGCCTCCATGGCGGCGAAGAGCGGCTCCGGCTTCATGAGCATGCCCGGTCCGCCGCCGTACGAGTAGTCGTCCGCCACCCGGTGCCGGTCCTGGGCGTAGTCGCGGATGTTGCGGACGCCGACGCGAAGGAGGCCGCTTTCGATGGCGCGCTTGAGGATGCTTTCGCCCAGGAAGCCGGCCAGGATGGCCGGGAAGAGCGTGAGGACGGTGATGCGCATGGGGTCGGGCCCACCCCGGCTTGTCGGGGCGCCCGCGGGCCTAGTGGTGGCGATGCCCGTGGCGGCCGTGGTTGTGGCCGCGGCCTTTGGCGGCGGGACCCGTCTCAGGGGCGGGCGGCGTGTGATCGGCCTGGACGCCCTTCATGATGTCGATGGCGTGAGGGAGGACGGGCAGGACCAGCTCCAGCATCTCCTCGACGCCCTGCGGGCTGCCGGGCAGGTTCACGATCAGCGTGCGGCCCCGGACGCCCACGACGGCCCGGCTCAGGACTGCATGGATGTTGCGCTTGGCGCTCTCCAGGCGCATGAGCTCGGCGAGGCCGGGCACCTCCCGGTCGATGACGTCGCGCGTGGCCTCGGGCGTCACGTCCCGCGGGGCGAGGCCCGTGCCGCCGGTGGTCAGGATGAGATCGAGGCCGCGCTGGTCCGACCAGTCGCGGAGGCGCCCGGCGATCTGGTCGCGCTCGTCGGGGACCACCTCGCGCACCTGGATGCTGGCGTCCAGCCGGCCGGCGAGGCGCTGAATGTTGCCGCCGCTCGCGTCCTGCCGCTTGCCCTGGGAGACGGCGTCGCTGATGGTGAGGATGCCGATGGTGATCATGCGGGGCCCGCTTCGGGGGCCCAATCATAGCACAGAGGCGGCGCTCTGGGGCGCGCTCACGTGTACCCTCCGACGAGGGCCATGCCCAACTCCTTCCAATAGCAGTCGACGCCGGTGAACCCGGCCTCGCGGAGCCAGGCGAGCTCGTCCTCCACGGACGCGGGGAAGGAGTAGGCGCTGGCGGGCATCCCCGACTTGTCGGGGCCGTGCCGGGCGGGAGCCTCGTCCCGGTGGTGGCGCGCGGCCCAGACCTCGCCGTACCGGCGCAGCGCCTCGGGCGAGGGCGCGCCCACCAGGTCGAGGTCGAGGAAGCAGCCGCCGGGCCGCAGCAGCCCATAGACCTCGCGGAAGATGGCGCGGATTCGCGGCGCCGACCGGAGGTTGTGGAGCGCCCAGGAGGAGACCACCACCTCGAACGGCCCGCCGGCGGCCCCGGTCCACTTGGGCGACGCGAGATCGGCGCGGACGAAGGCGACGCGGCCCGCGTGCGGCGCCAGGAGCTCCCTGGCCCAGGCCAGCATCGGCTCCGAGTGGTCCAGGGCGACGACACGGCTCTTGGGGAAGGCCTCCAGCATGGCGCTGGTGAGAGGCCCGTAGCCCGCGCCCACGTCCAGGATCGCGATGGGGGCGTCCCTGGGGCAGGGGACGAGGTCGGCCATGAGCCGGAACCGCGGGAGCCGCGCCGCGTCCTCCGACCGGGAGCGCGCCACCCACTCGCGCACGTAGTCCGGGTCCTGCCAGTCGTGGTGGTCGAGCATGGCCGCGGCCCTCCGCAGTCTACGAGAGGAAGAGCCGGACGCGGGCGTGGGGGAAGTAGACCTCCAGGACGGCGTCCAGGTTCCGCTCCACGGTCACGAGATAGTCGACGCGCGCGGGGTCGCCCGTGGGGAGCGCGTGGGGGCAGCGGCCCTGGAGCTTGGCCTGCGGGCACAGATGGTCGCCCGTGGGCACGTCCCAGTAGCCGACGGTCTTCATGGGGAAGAAGAGCGTCTCCACCGCGTGCCGCAGGTCGGCGACGATCTCGGTGGCGCGGTAGCTCTCGCTGGGCGGAATGAGGACTTCGATGCGTTCCATGAGCGGCTTACGGGACGCCCTGGGCGATGGTCCGCAGGCGCGCCAGGTCGCTGGCGGTGACGCTGCCCTGCCGGAGGCGCTCGTCGACCTCCATGACGGCGGCGACGTCGCGGGCGGGCAGGCGGTGGATCTGGGCGAGCAGGCCGCTGAGGATGGTGGAGAGCTCGGCGCGCTCTCGGGAGTTCACGGGACCTCCGTGGCGGGAAGCGGTCGCAGGCCCGCGGGCGTGCGCCACGAGTCTAGTGTAGGGGCGGCCAGGGGCCCCGCGCAATCCCGACAAGTCGGGGGAGGATGGCCTTGGGGCGCCGTCGCCGGTATGGGCGTTCCAGCTGCCTCCAGGGGAGAGGGGTCTTTGTGCAAGGCTGGTACAGGGGTGTTGCGGGCTGGTGGAGCCGAGGGGACTTGAACCCCTGACCCTCTGCATGCAAGGCAGATGCTCTACCGCTGAGCTACGGCCCCAACATCGAGGCGGAGGCGCCCACCGCGGCCCCGGCGGGCCCGGGTGGAGACGGGCGGGCGCGGGCTTCCTTTGCGCGCGGCCCATTCTGCGCTATCATGGGCCGGACTGTCAAGGAAAGGACGCCCCGCCAACAGGAGTGCGGCCCCGACACGTCGGGGCGCCCATCGCCGCGGGGAGCACGATGCGGTTCATCGTCTTTCATCTAGTTCAAGCCCCCCAGTGGCTCTCCGACCAGGAGATCTACCGGAACGAGGTCGAGCTGATGGTCCTGGCCGAGGAGCTGGGGTTCGATGCCGTCTGGTGCGCCGAGCACCACTTCCATCACTACGGCATCGTCCCGGACCCTCTCGTCGTCGCCGCCCACGTGGCGGCCCGCACCAAGCGTATCCGCGTGGGCACCGCGGCGAACGTCCTCACGCTCCTGCATCCCCTGCGCGTGGCCGAGCAGGCGGCCATGGTGGACGTCCTGAGCGGCGGCCGGCTGGACGTGGGCTTCGCCAAGGGCTACGGGCCCCGCGAGTTCGCCGGCTACGGGATCGACCAGCGCCAGGCCGACGAGCGCTTCCAGGAGGCGATGGAGATCATTATCAAGGCGTGGACGGAGCCCCGGTTTTCGTTCGAGGGCCGGCACTTCCACATCCCGGCCACGACGCTCCGGCCCAGGCCGCTGACGCAGCCGCATCCGAAGGCGTACGTGGCCACGACGGGCAGCCCGGAGACCCTGGGGCTCGCCGCGCGGCTGGGCGTCCCGTTCTACGTGGCCTATCGCGGCCGCCAGCACTTCGCCGATATGAAGGCCACCTACGCGGAGCTGGCCCGCAAGGCCGGCCGGTCCGAGGAGCAGGTCCAGCGGGCCCTCCGGGACGTGGCCGTCATGCAGACGGCGTACGTCGCCCCCACCGCCGCCGAATCGCACGCCGAGGCCCGGGCGGGCGTCGAATGGATGAGCGCCGCCGTGGACTCCGTCAACGTCCCGGAGGACCTGGACCGGTGGCCCGCGGAGCTTCAGGAGACCATCCGGAGGAGCTTCCTCCGGCCCGGCCGGACGGAGCGCGGCTACCGCGACTACGAGAACTACTGGAAGGCGTACGTCTACGGCGACCCGGAGCGCGCCATCGAGCGCGTGCAGCGCCTCAAGGACGCGGGAGTCGAGAACCTGCTCCTTGGCTTCTCCTTCGGCGGCCTGCCCTACGACAAGGTGCGCCGGTCTATGGAGCTCTTCGCGCGGCACGTCCTCCCGCGCTTCAAGTGAGCGCGGGCGGCTTGCGCGTTGGGCCACGGTGCGCTATAGTCAATCTCGCCCTTTGGTGATTCGGGCGGCGCGGCCCCACCCGTTCCCATCCCGAACACGGAAGTGAAACGCGCCAGCGCAGACGATACTCGAGGGGAGACCCTCTGCGGAAAATATGCCATCGCCAGGGGGCACGAAGAGCTCAGCCGAAAGGTTGAGCTCTTTGCTTTTGAGCGCCGGACGCGCGCCGCCGCTGCCCGGCGAACGCTGGTGCGACTCTGTTGCGGCGCAGCGGGCTCGCCCGCGCCCCCTGCGGGAGACCCCTCATCTCCTTGGGCCACCCTTTACACTCGAATCGGGCATCCTTATAATGAAGGCATCGCATCCGGCAGAAGGAAGTCAGTATCTATGGTGGCCCAATCCCCCTCCGACGACACCCTGAACATGGAGCGGCTCCTTGACGAGGCCGACAAGACCCATCGCTCCCTCGAGCGAGGCCAGGTCGTGGACGGGGTGATCATGCGAATCGACCGGGAGCAGATCCTGGTCAACGTGGGCCAAAAGACGGAGGGCGTCGTCCCGGTACGGGAGATGCGGAGCATGGCTCCCGAGACGACCGCCGGGCTCAAGGTAGGGGACACGCTCACCGTCGCTGTGGTCCGGCCCGAGACGGATGAGGGCCAGGCGATCCTCTCCGTCGACCGGGCGCAGGGCGAGCTGGCGTGGAAGAAGCTCCAGGTCTACGCCGACCAGGGCACCGTTGTCGATGGCGAGGTCATGGGCCACAACCGCGGCGGCGCCGTCGTGACCGTCGAGGGCGTCCAGGGCTTCGTGCCGTTCTCTCAGCTGGCCAGCGTGGCCAGGCCGCCCGCCGGCTCCACCGAGACGCCGGACCTCTCGGGCCTCGTGGGCAAGAAGATCAAGGTCAAGGTCGTGGAGGTCAGCCGGCGGCGGAACCGCGCCATCTTCTCCGAGCGGGCCGCTGTCCACGAGCACCGGCAGACCCAGAAGGCCCGCCTGCTGGACGAGTTGCGCGAGGGCGATGTGCGCCAGGGCCGCGTCAGCGGGCTCACCACCTTCGGCGCCTTCGTCGACCTGGGCGGCGCCGATGGCCTCATTCACATCTCGGAGCTCTCGTGGGAGTCCGTCCGCTCGCCGGAGGACGTGGTGAAGGTGGGCGACGAGGTCAAGGTCTATATCATCAAGGTGGACCGGGAGAACAAGCGCATCGCCCTGAGCCTCAAGCGGACGCAGCAGGAGCCCTGGAGCGCCATCGCGGACAAGTACCAGGTGGGGCAGGTGATGGAGGCCACCATCACCAAGCTGGCCGCCTTTGGCGCCTTCGCCCGGCTCCAGGGCCCGGTGGAGGGTCTCATCCACATCTCGGAGCTGGCGGACCGCGTGGTGCAGCACCCCCGGGAGGTGGTCCGGGAGGGCGAACGTGTCACCGTCAAGATCGTGAAGATGGAGCCCGAGCGCCGGCGCATCGGGCTGAGCCTGAAGCAGGTCAAGGAGTCGGAGGCCATGGAGGCCATGGACCAGTACCGCAGCAGCGGCGAGGGCGAGCACCGGGTCGAGCGCCCGGCCCTCTCGGCCGGCATGGCGGCCCAACTGGCCGAGGCCGTCTCGGCCAGGGGCGGCGCCACGGCCCCGGCGGCCGAGTCCGCGGGCGACAGTTGGGCCTCGGAAAAGGACGCGGAGTAGCGGAGTGCGACGGGCGATCTAGGCAAGCGCGCAGGTCGGGCAGGCGGCCAGCCTGCCCCAGGAGTGCTGGAGATGGCGAGCAGATTCGAGAAATTCTCGGAGCGGGCGCGGCGGGTCCTCTCCCTCGCTCAGGAAGAGGCCCAGCGCTTCAACCACAACTACATCGGGACCGAGCACATTCTCCTGGGCCTGGTCCGGGAGACGGAGGGCGTGGCCGCCAAGGTCCTCTCCAACCTCGGTATCGAGCTCAGCAAGGTCCGCTCCGCCGTCGAGTTCATCATCGGCCGCGGCGACAAGGCGGCGCCCGGCGAGATCGGGCTGACGCCCCGCGCCAAGAAGGTCATCGAGCTGGCCGTGGATGAGGCGCGCCGCCTCAACCACAGCTACATCGGCACCGAGCACCTGCTCATCGGCCTCCTGCGGGAGGGCGAGGGCGTCGCCGCCGGCGTCCTGGAGAGCTTGGGCGTCACCCTCGAAAAGATCCGCAACGAGACCAACCGCATCCTCAGCCAGACCGTCTCCCAGTCCCAGGGCTCCGGCCGGGCCGCCACTCGCACGCCCGTCCTCGACCAGCTGGGCATCGATCTGACGGACGCCGCCCGCAAGGGCAAGCTGGACCCCGTTATCGGCCGGAGCAAGGAGATCGAGCGGGTCGTCCAGATCCTGAGCCGGCGGACCAAGAACAACCCCGTCCTCATCGGCGAGCCGGGCGTGGGCAAGACGGCCATCGTCGAGGCGCTGGCCCAGCGCATCATCCGCAGCGAGGTGCCCGAGACGCTCGTCGGCAAGCGCCTGGTCACCCTCGACATGGGCGCGCTGGTGGCCGGGACCAAGTACCGCGGCGAGTTCGAGGAGCGGCTCAAGAAGGTCA
>CAZKTO010000021.1:0-39344 GCA_964555685.1 uncultured Dehalococcoidia bacterium | reverse complement strand
TGAAGCAGTCGTGGACCTCGGCCATGCTGATCTGCTTGCGGGGGCTGGTGATGCCGGCCTGCTCGTAGGCCTGCTTGGCCGCCGCCACCGTCTCCGGGAAGTGGACGAAGTCGAAGTCGTCGCGCAGGGTGCCCTGCTTGCCGCCGATGGCGAGGCCGAGACCCTTCACCAGCACGTAGTCGTCTCGGAAGGACTTGGCGATCTCCGGCGTCGTCAGGATGGCGACGGCGGCGCCGTCGCTCACCCCGCAGCAGTCGAAGAGGCCCAGGGGCCAGGCGATCATGGGCGCCCGCAGCGCCTGGTCGACGGTGATCTCCTTCTGGAAGTGGGCCTTGGGGTGCATGCTGCCGTTGTGGTGGTTCTTGACGGCGATCTTGGCCAGCGTGCGGCGGCCGTCGTCCGGCTTGATGCCGTAGTGGTGGAAGTAGCGCGTGGCGGCGAGAGCGAACTGGGCCGGCGGCGGCACCGGCGGCGCCACGTTGGTGTTGGGCAGGACGACGCTGGTGCCGAGGCCCGTGTAGCCCGTGTCCTTGAGCTTCTCGACGCCCGCCACCATGACGATGTCGTAGGCCCCCGAGGCGACGGCGAAGCAGGCGTTGCGGAAGGCGTCGGTGGCCGTGGCGCACATGTTCTCGACGCGGCTGATGGGGATGTACTCGAACTTGAGCGCCTGGGCCAGGAGCTGGCCGGTGAAGGCGGTGACGTAGGTGCCCAGCCAGGCCGCCTGAATGTCCTTCGACTCGATCTTGGCGTCCTCGAAGGCCTCGTAGGCGGCCTCCACCAGCAGGTCCTCGGGCCCCTTGTCCCAGCGCTCGCCGAACTTGCTGCACCCCATCCCGATGATGGCCACCCGGTCACGGATACTGCTCATGGCGCCCGCCTTTCTGCTTATGTCATTAGTGTAGGGGCGACCGGCCGGTCGCCCCTACTTGGGGGCCGCAACTGCCGCCGCTTCCCGCACCGGCATAGCTTTCCAGTAGTAGTTGTGGATGCCGTCGTTGAAGACGCCCACCTTGCGGAACGTCATCTCGATGGGCAGGCCCACGCGCACGTCCTCGACCTTCCGGTCCGTCAGCATCGAGAGCATGCGCCCGCCGCCCTGGAAGTTGATGATGGTGATGACCAGGGGCGTATCGGGGGTACCGGCCACGTAGTCCATGGAGTAGGTGAAGATCTCGCCCCGGCGGTCGGCCAGGCGGTAGGGCTGCATCCGGTCCTTCTCGTGGCAGGAGGTGCAGATGCGCTGGGGCGGATACTGGACGCGGCCGCAGGCCGTACACCTGGAGGCGTAGAGGCGCAGGTTCTGGTCGCGCTCGCGCCACAGGGCCTGGAGGGACATGGGCTCCGGGGGCGGCCGCCGCGCGGGCTCCTTCGCCAGGAGCCTCCGCCACTGGAGCATTCCATCGTAGTCGGCGACGGTCTCCTTGGATGCCAGATGCCCGCGGACGCCGCGGCGGGCCGGCCGCTGAGCGATCGCCTGCGTCGTCTTGAGCACCATGGCGTCGGCGCCGTCTCCATAGCCGGCGATGAGGACGCGGCTCTCCGGGGCCACCTCCTCCAGCGCACCCACGGCGAGGAGCAGCGGGAAGGCGGCGCCGGCGCTCCCCGCCTGGCCGTACAACGGGTCCTGGACCTGCGCGGGCTCGATGCCGAAGCGCCTGGCCATGTCGGCGTGGAGGCGGGCGCTGGCGCTGTAGTAGGCGGCTTTGGCGATGTCGGCCGGCTTGAGGCCCATCTTCTGGAGCAGGTCGGCGACGGCCTTGCGCATGATCCGGTGGTAGCCCTCGTCGGCGACGAACCGGTCCTCGCCGGTGTGGACGAAGGGGTCCTCGGCCGAGCGCCAGGTGTCCAGCATGTGCTCGGAGGTGGAGTGCATCCCCTCGATGGCCGCGAGCACGCCGTCGCCGCCGACGAGGAGCGCCGCGGCGGCGTCCCCCAGGGACCGGTCCGTATCGCTCTTGGGGGCCGCCTGGCGCTGGTCGGCCGCCACGACGAGGACGTTGCGCGCCGAGCCGCTCTTGACGGCGTCGGCCGCCGCGCGCAGGCCGGAGGTGCCGGCGCGAAGCACGCCCGTCATGTCGGTGGTGTAGATATCGTGCCGCAGGTCGAGGGCCTCGGCGATGGTGGCCGCGCCCTGCTTCTCGCCGTAGGGTGAGGTCGTCGTGGCGAAGATCAGACCGTCCACCTGCGCCCGGTCGATGCCGCCCAGGCAGTCGGCGGCGGCGGCCACGGCCATGGTGACGCTGTCCTCGTCGAAGTTGGCGACGGCCTTCTCGCCGGGGAAGGCCCAGCCCTTGGTGTCCTTGGTGAGCCGGAGCTTGGGGATATAGGCGCCGTAGGAGCGGATGCCGACCATGCAGGACCTCCCTCGCGCGGACGCCCAACGACTATAGCACACCGCTCTCGCGGGACCGTCTGCGCGGCGCGGTCCCGGCACGGGGTGTCCTAACCTTTCTCACCACCCAGCGTTGTATCGGGCGAACGTCGCTCACGGAGCCGCGCAGGCGCCGACGGGTCCGGGGCTCCGGAAGCGCCAAGAACGTCCACGACGTGGAGGCCGGACAAGATGGGAACGAATCGCTGGCTCATGGCGGGGGCGACGGCTCTCACGGTCGCCGCTCTCTTCGGCGGCGCGCTGGCGGCCGAGGCCGCCGGCAACCAGCACCGGGGCACCGGCGGCAGCGGCCAGCCGGGCCAGCATCGGCCCGGCGGGCCTCTCCTGAATCAGCCCGGCGGTCCTCACCTGCCGGGGCTCTTCCGGAGGCGGCTTGGGAACCTTGTGAGAAACTTTGACCGCTTCCTGGGGTCCGAGACGCGAGTGAAGGACGAAAACGGGATGGTGGTCACGATCGCCACGGTCCCGGGCAAGGTGGTCTCCACAACGGGCACCAGCGTCACGCTGGACCCAAACGATGGGTCTGGCCAGAAAACCTTCACCCTGCCTTCGGACGCCCCGGACCGGCTGAAGAATGCGCTGAAGCGGCTCCAGGCGGGCGACAAGGTGGTGGTGAGGACGCAGGATGGTGTCGTGAAGAGGATCCTCAAGGTTCCCGCGCCGCAGCAGCGGGACGGCCAGAACCGCGGTCCTGGCTTCGGTCCTGGCGGGCCTGGGCGCGGCCGCGGCGGACCTCCCGGTAGCGGACAAGGCTTGCGTCCTAGCCAATCCAATAGCGACATCAACCAGTTCCGGGACCAACTGCGGCAGCGGATCGACCAGCGGCTCAAGGGGCTCCGCGAGAACGCCCCAACCCATGCGCCTACGCCGCCGGGCAACACCAACGCCTAAACGGTCTCACTCTGGCTGCGCCCCTTGGAGGCCCCTCGACGAACCCGAGGGGCCACCGTGTTTCCCGGCGGCGCGCCAGCGGCAGGGGCACCCTACCGGAAGAGGTCGCGCTCCGGAGGGCGCACCAGGGCCTGGGCATTCCCTTCGCCCTTCGCGTACCGGTAGCCGCGGACGATGGCCGCCGGGATCCGGTCCAGCTTCCCCATGACCGGCTCGGTGGCCGAGGCCAGCTCGTCGGCGACGGCCAGGACGCTGACGCGCATGACGAGGCCCATCGGGTCCTGCTGGCCGCGGTAGTCCATCAGCGGCTCCATGCCCGCAACGCCGATGGCGACGTTGGTGCAGCCCTCGCGCCACGGCCGGCCGAAGGTGTCCGAGATGATGACGGCCACATCGGCGCCGGCGTGCCGGCGGACGCCATCCCGGATCGCCCGCGCGGCGGCGTCGGGGTCATCGGGCAGGAGCGCCACGACGCCCTCGCCGTCCATGTTCGAGGCGTCGATCCCGGCGTTGGCGCAGACGAAGCCGTGCTTCGTCTCGGTCAGGAGCACGCCCTGGTCCATGCGGACGATGCGCCGGCTCTCCCGCAGGACCAGCTCGACGAGGCGCGGGTCCTTGCCGTGCTGGGCGGCGATGGAGCGGGCGAACTCGGAGGGCTCGACGGTGGCCAGGCGCACCAGGCGTCCCTGGGCCTTGGAGACGATCTTCTGGGTCACGACCAGGACGTCGCCCGATGTGATAGGGGTGCCCTGGGCGCGGGCCGCCTCGGCCAGCATGGGCGCGATGTCGTCGCCGGGCCGGAACTCCGGCAGGCCGGTGACGCCGATGATGCGGAGCTCGGGGATGCTCATGGGGTGCGTTTAGCGGCGGCCCTCGGCGTGGCGCGCCCGCGGGGCCGTCCTTCCTGGGACAGACCGTTCACACGCCGACGATCTTGATCATGGACTGGGACTTGTAGACCTTGTTGATGTTCAGGAGCAGGGCTGTGACGGCCTCGACGTAGCGGGAGTTCTCCAGCCCGCCGCCATCGATGGCCCGGACGCCCTCGATCCGCGCCGCCAGGGCCATGACCGTCCGCTTGGCCTCGGCGTCGTTCCCCGTGACGACGACGTCCGAGGGGACCTCGTGCTGCAGTTCCATAAGCTCCTTGGCGCTCAGGTTCTGGAAGGCGCCGATGACGCGGGCCGCTGGGAGGAGCGCCTGGGCCTGCTCGGTGGCCGACCCCTCGGCCACGGGCACGGCGCGGATCTTGCCCTTGACGAACTCCAGCGGGACGACGGTATCGATGACGATCTTGCCGCCGATGGCGTCGCGCAGGGCCGTGAGGGTGTCGCGCTGGCCGCTGTAGGGGACCGTGACGAGGACGATGTCGCTGGCGCGGACGGCGGCCTCGTTCTCCAGGCCGCGGACGTGAGCGCCGGGCACGCTCGCGAGCACCGTCCTGGCCGCTTCCTGGGCCCGCTCCAGCTTGCGCGAGCCGATGATCACCGCTTCGCCGGCGCTGGCGAACCGGACGGCGAGGCCCAGGCCCTCGGGGCCTGTCCCGCCGATGAAGGCGAGGGTGCGGTGGTCTTGGCTCAACGTCTCCTGCCCCCGGTGTCCCTCGAGCGAAGGATGACCGCCCTATAGTACACGGCCCGAATCTGGGCTGTCCACGAAAAGACCCCGCTGGACAGGTTTGACGCCTCTTTCCGGCCCGTGCTATCCTCCCCCGGCGGCCGGCGAGGCCATCGCGCTGAGGGTCGCCCTAGCGTGGCCCGCGACCTCTTCGCCGCGCCGACGATGCACGACCCTCCGCCTCACCTCTCCCCTTGGCCCCGGTGGCTCTCGCCCCTCGCGGGGCGGCCCATCTTCTACGGCTGGATCATCGTCGGGCTGGCGCTCGTCCTGACGACCCTCAGCTCCGGCGTCTACGTCCAGGGCTTGACGGTGTTCTTCCTGCCGCTGACCGAGGAGTTCGACGTCCAGCGGGGGACCCTCTCCCTGGCCCTCTCGCTGGCGGGCATCGGCGAGGCGATCATCGGCCCCTTCGGGGGCATGCTCATCGACCGGTACGGGCCGCGGCGGCTCATGGTGGCCGGCGTCATCCTCATGGGCCTGGGGTTCGCCCTGGCCAGCGTCGCCCAATCGTTCCTGGTCTTTCTCTTCGTCTTCCTGCCGCTGGTTCCCATCGGGATGAGCGTCGGCATGGGCTCGGCGCTCTCGGCGGGCGTGGGCAACTGGTTCGTAAGGAAGCGGGGCATGGCCTTCGCCCTGGCCATGACGGGCTTCGGGCTGGGCGGGCTTCTGGTGCCCGGCGTGCAGCTCCTCATCGATTCCTTTGGCTGGCGCGGGGCCATGGCGTCCGTCGCCATCATCATCTGGGTGGTGGGGCTGCCGGTGGCGGCGCTCATACGCGACCGGCCCGAGCGCTACGGCCTCTATCCGGACGGCGCCAGCGGGCCCCCGGAGGCCATGCCCGCCGCCGGCTCCTCGCGGACGGGCGAGTACGACTTCACGGTGAGAGAGGCCCTGCGGACCCGGGCGTTCTGGCTTGTGGGCATCTCCTTCGGCCTGCGGATGGTCGTCGTCGCCTCCATGAACACCCAGTTCATCCCCATCCTGGAGACCAAGGGGGTCTCGGCCTCCACCGGCGCCGCCATGCTGAGCCTCTTCTCCATCGTTGTCCTGCCGAGCCGGCTCTTTATCGGCTGGCTCTCGGACCGCCTGCCCAAGAACCTCATCGCCGCGGCCATGGGCGGGGTCCTCGTGATCTCCGTCCTGGTGCTCTATCTGGCGGGCGACCTGTGGCACGTCTATGCGTTCGTGGTGCTGTACGCCGTGGCGTGGGGCGGGAGCGGCGCCAGCATGGTCATCGCCATTCGCGCCGAATACTTCGGCCGCAAGCACTTCGCAACCATCGGCGGCCTGAGCTCGGCCATCATGGTCTTCGGCACCGTGGGCGGGCCGACCTTCACGGGCTTCAGCTTCGACCGGACGAGGGACTACGATGTCGCCATGATGGTGTTCATCGCAGCGGCGGTCGCCTCGACCTTCCTCATGCTGCTGGCGCGGCGTCCGGCATCCCCAGCGAAACGGAGCGCGCAGGGGCAACGCCTCTAGGGGCGGGTTTCAAACCCGCCCCTACGGGTGTGATGGCACGCCAAGAGTCGGGCTAGTGCTCAGTCATCTTGATTCTTTGAATCGTGGCAGAGATGGCAAGACTACTCCCTCGTCGTTGCGAGGGCGTCTTCGCCCGTGGCAACCTGGTGGGGTGGCGGCGGCCTGCCTGGGCTGAGGAAGGCGGGGAATGGGCAAGACCTTCTTTGTGTACATCATGACCAACCCCAGGAAGACCGTGCTCTACACCGGTGTGACGAATGACCTCGCCCGCCGTGTCTATGAGCACAAGGAGAGACGTGCCCCCAGCTTTGCCTCACGGTACAACGTGACGGACCTCATCTATTACGAGGTGGCCGAAACCGCCGAGGCTGCCATTGCCCGCGAGAAGCAGGTGAAGGCAGGCTCTCGCCGGCGCAAGATCGAGCTCATTCGGAGGATGAACCCGACCTGGCGGGACCTGAGCGGTGAGTTGTGAGGACCCCGCCACCCCACCAGATTGCCGCGCCCCGACAAGTCGGGGCTCGCAATGACGAGGCGGCAGCCATGCCCTCTGGTGGCTTGAAAGCATTACCTCGACTGAGCGCTAGGCGCTGCGCAGGAACTCCTCGACCAGCGCCGCGGCCTGCTCGACGCCGCCGCCCGTTATGTCAATCCACCGGATCGATGGATCGCGGGGACGGAACCACGCGTACTGCCTCCGGGCGAAACGCCGGGTGTCGCGCTTGGTCTGCTCGATGGCATGGTCGAGGGCGATCTCGCCGCGCAGGTGCTGGACGATGGCCTGGTAGCCCAGACTGGAGAGGGCCGGAAGGTCTGAAGCGTAGCCCGTGTCCAGCAGGCGCCGGACCTCGTCCACCCAGCCGGCCCGGAACATGGCATCGACGCGCTCATCGATGCGGCGGCCAAGGACGTCGCGGGGCGCCGTGAGGCCGATGAGCAGCGTTCGGTAGGGCGGCGGCTCGGCGGAGCCGGCCCGGGAGAAGGGGACGCCCGTGGCGCGCGTCACCTCGATGGCCCGGGCGACGCGGCGCACGTTGCGGGGATCGATGCGGGCCGCGGCCACCGGGTCCAGCTCCTGGAGCTGAGCGTGCAGCCAGTCGATGCCGCCCTCCTCCTCGGCGATGGCGTAGAGCTCCCGCCGGAGCTCTGGGTTGGGCGGCACGCGCGGCGGACGGAGCCCCTTGAGCAGCGCCCAGACGTAGTGCCCGCTCCCGCCCACGAGCAAGGGCAGCCGTCCGCGCCGGTGGATGGCGGCGATGGCCTCGGCCGCCAGGCGCTCGTAGAGTGCGACGCTGAACTCCTCGTCCGGCGCCACGATATCGATGAGGTGGTGCGGGACGCGGGCCCGCTCCCCGGGGGCCGGCTTGCCTGTGCCGATGTTCATGCCCCGATAGACTTGGCGGCTGTCGGCGCCGACGATCTCGCCTCCGAACCGAAGCGCGAGCTCGACAGCAAGGGCCGTCTTGCCCGTGGCCGTGGGCCCGACGATGGCGACGACGGGGCCGGCGGCGCACCCCAACAAGTCGGGGTACCCGAGCGACGTCTTGGTATCTCGCGGGACTACGCTCATGGCGTGCTACCAGGGCGCCCGGCCAAGGGGCGGACGAAAGCGACGAACGGTCAAGCGCCGCGCCGTGCGTCCGCCGCCTGGCGGGCGATGCTCACGAACTCAGCGGCCTTGAGGCTCGCGCCGCCCACGAGCCCCCCATCGATCTCCGGCTGCGCCATCAGCGACGCCATGTTCTGCGCCGTCACGCTGCCGCCGTACAGGATGCGGAGCTGCCCAGCGAACGATTCCCCGTACTGCTGCGCGGCCAGCCTCCGGACCAGGCCGATGGTCGCGTTGGCGTCCTGCGGACTGGCGGCGCGTCCGGTGCCGATGGCCCACACCGGCTCGTAGGCGATGACCAGGCCCGGCGCGGGCGGGATGCCCGCCAGGCCCCCTTGCACCTGCCGGGTGATCACCTCCTCGGTGCGGCCCTGCTCGCGCTCCTCCAGCCGCTCGCCCACGGCCAGGATGGGCCGCAGGCCGGCGGAGAGGGCCGCGGCGACCTTTCGGTTGATAAGGGCGTCGTCCTCCTGGAAGTAGCGGCGGCGCTCCGAGTGGCCCAGGATGACGTACTGGCAGAGGCCCGCCAGCATGCCGGGCGCGATCTCGCCGGTGTAGGCGCCCTGGGGCTCCGGGTGCATGTTCTGCGCGCCCAGGGCGATGCTGCTGCCCGCGACGAGCCGGGCCACGGACGTCAGCGAGACGAAGGGCGGGCAGAGGACCTTCTCGACGCCGGCGATGGCGTCCAGCGGGCCGAGCATCTCACGCACCAGCGCCTCAGCCTCCTGGACCGTGGTGTGCATCTTCCAGTTGCCGGCGACGATGGGGACGCGCATGGGAGATGGGAGCTAGGAGCTGGGGACTTGGAACATTAGGCGCCGAACTTGGCCAGCTTGCGGGCGTTGGCCAGGGCCAGGAGGAGCGCCTGCTGCGCCGGGAAGCGCCCCAGGGAGCCGCGAGCGCAGGCGCGCTCGGAGAACTCGGCGATGCCGTCGCGGCCGGAGTAGGCCGCATGCAAGAGGAACGGCACCGGATGCCAGCTATGCCCGCCAAGGATGGAGGGCGTGGAGTGGTCGCCGCCGATCATGATGACGTCCGGCTTCAGCGCCAGGGCCCTGGGGAGGGCGGCATCGAACTCCTCGAGGGCCTGGACCTTCTTCTGGAAGTCGCCGTCCTCGCCGGCGGCGTCGGTGGGCTTGAAGTGGACGAAGAAGAAATCGTGCTCCCGGTAGTGCTGCGCCAGCGTCTCCATCTCGTCCACGATCGTGCCGCCGGTCTGGATGACCCGCATGCCGACGATCTGGGCGAGCCCGCGGTACATGGGGTAGGCGGCGATGGCCGCCGGGTTGAGCTTGAACCGCTCCGTCATGCTGGGCACGTGGGGCATCTGCGAGAACCCCCGCAGGAGGGCCATGTTGGCCCGCTGGCGGCCCGCCAGGATCTCCTGAGCCTGGCGGGAGAACTCGTTGGCGATGCGCGCCATCTTCACGGACCCAGGCCCATAGGCGCGGATGGCCAGCGGCGGCACGCCCGTCCTCTGCGGGTCGGACTCCGAGACGTCGTCGGCCAGCCCCTCGCCGTGGAAGATGGCCACGAACCGATGGTCCTTGACCGTATGGACGGCGACCCGGGCTCCATCGACGGTGATCCGGTTGAGCTCGGCGACGAGGGGCGCGCTCTCCTCCGTGGGGATGCGGCCCGCCCGGCGGTCGGTGACGTTGCCGCGCCCGTCGATGGTGCAGAGGTTGCCGCGGGCGGCGATCGATCCCGGCCCCAGCTCCAGGCCGATGCCCAGGGCCTCCATCACGCCGCGCTTGATGAGGAACTTGAGCGGATCGTAGCCGAAGAGGGCCAGGTGGCCGGGGCCGCTGCCGGGTGTGATGCCGGGCATGACTGGGTCCGTGAGGCCCAGGGCGCTCTGGGCGGCCAGGGCATTCAGGTTCGGCGTGCGCGCCGTCTCCAGCTCCGAGCGGCCGGTCTTGGGATCGGGCAGGCCGCCCAGGCCGTCCACCACCAGGAGCACGATCTTGGACGGCGTGGACTCAACGATGTCTGACAGGTACGGAAAGGTCATGCGAGCCACCCACGGTTGTTGGCCTCACCCCTAACCCCTCTCCACGTACATGGCGAGGGGGGCCCCGACGCATCAGGACCGGGGAGAGGCATCTCTGGCCGGTCGCATAGAGCCACAACACGTTCAGGCATCAATGCAAGGCCCTCGATAGGCTCACTTGTCGAGCAGCGCCGCCACGCCGGGCAGCGTCCTGCCCTTCAGGAGCTCCAGCGACGCGCCTCCGCCGGTGGAGACGTGGGTCATGCGGCCGGCCAGCCCGAGCTGGTGGACGGCCTCGGCCGTCGAACCGCCACCGACGATCTTGACGGCGTCGAGGGCCGCGATGGCCTGGGCGACGCCCTTGGTGCCGGCGGCGAAGCGCGGCATCTCGAAGACGCCCATGGGCCCGTTCCAGACGACCGTCTTGCACCTGCCCAGCTCCCGGGCGAAGCGGGCGACGGTCTGCGGGCCGATATCCATGATCACCCAGCCGGCGGGCACGGCGCTGGCGGCGACGGTGCGCGCCGGGGCGTCGGCGGCGAAGCGCTCGGCGACAACGACATCGACGGGAAGGCACAGCTCCACGCCCCGGGCCTGGGCGCGCGCCTCGATGGCGGAGGCGCGGGAGGCCATCTCCGGCTCGACGAGGGATGCTCCGACCTCATAGCCGCGGGCCTTGAAGAACGTGGCGCACATGCCGCCGCCGATGAGCACGGCGTCTACCAGCTCCACCATGCGCTCGACGAGGGCGCCCTTGTCGCTCACCTTGGCCCCGCCGACGACGGCGGCGCAGGGCCGCGCGGGGTTCAAAAGCGCGCCGTTCAGGAACTGGAGCTCCCGCTCCATCAGGAGGCCGGCCACGGCGGGCAGGTGGTGGGCCACGCCTTCGGTGGAGGCGTGGGCGCGGTGCGCCGTGCCGAAGGCATCGTTCACATAGAGGTCGGCCAGGGCGGCCAGCGCACGGGCGAAGGCCGGGTCGTTGCGCTCCTCCTCTGGATGGAAGCGCACGTTCTCCAGCATAAGGATAGCGTCCTTCGGCACGCCGGACCAGACGGCATCCCGCGCGCCGCCTTCGTAGTCAGCCACGAGCTTGACCGGCCGGTCCGCCAGCTCCTCCAGCCGCCGCGCGACGGGCCCCAGCGAGAGCTTGGGGTCGGGCCCCTTGGGACGCCCGAAGTGGGAGCAGAGGATGACACGCGCACGCCGGTCCAGGAGGTATCGGATCGTCGGCAGGGCCTCGCGGATGCGGCTATCGTCCGTGATGGCGCCGGCGGCGTCGGTGGGCACGTTGAAGTCGGCCCGCACGAGGACGCGCTTCCCGGCCACATCGAGGTCTCGAACGCTCTTTTTATTCATGGTCACAGCCGATGGGGAGGGCCGGTCGCGCCCGCGGGAGGCGTATGGAGACTTGGCCCGCTGGCGGTGTATGGAGTCCTGGATAGCGATTAGCCACCCTTGCGGCGCGGCGCCAAGGGCGCCTGGCCGGCCACAGGCTCCAGGTCGAACCGGAACTGCTCGATCACCGGGTTGGCGAGGAGCTGCTTGCACATCTCCTGGACGCGGCGCGCCGCCTCATCCTGGCTCGCGGCCTCGAGCTGCACCTCCAGGTACTTGCCCACGCGCACGCCGGTCACGCCCGCGAACCCCAGGGTGTGGAGGCCGCTCTTGACGGTGATACCCTGCGGGTCGTTGACGGTGGGCTTGAGGGTCACGTAGACCCTGGCCAGGAACTGCATCGTCACGGGTGTCTCACTGGAGGGCATGGCCGGTGAGGCGCTGGAAGACCTCGCGATAGCGGCGGGCCGTCTGCTCGACGATCTCGGCGGGCAGCTCGGGCGCGGGCGGCTCCTTGCTCCAGCCGCTGCGAATGAGCCAGTCGCGCACGAACTGCTTGTCGAGGGGGTCCTGGGCGCGGCCGGGCTCGTACGTCTGGGCGTCCCAGAACCGGCTGGAGTCGGGCGTGAGGGCCTCGTCGATCAGGACGACCTGGCCATCGAGCATGCCGAACTCGAACTTGGTGTCGGCGATGAGGATGCCGCGGCTACGGGCGTAGTCGTCGCCGGCAGTGTAGAGATCGATGCTCAGCCTCTCGAGGCGCCGGGCGAGGTCGCCGCCGACGGCCGCCTCTACCCCTTGGAGCGACAGCGGCTCGTCGTGCCCCTGGGCGGCCTTGGTGGTGGGGGTGAAGAGGGGGCGCTGCAGGCGCTGACTCTCGGTGAGGCCGCTGGGCGCTGGCCGCCCGCCGATGGTCCCCTGGGCGCGGTATTCGCTCCAGGCCGAGCCGGCCAGGTACCCGCGCACCACGCACTCGACGGGGATGGGCTGGGCCTTGCGCACCAGCATGGCGCGCCGGGCGATCTCGTGGGGGAGGTCCTTGAAGTACGGCGCGACGCGCCCCCGCTCGGTGCCCAGAGCGAGGATGTGGTTGGGCACGACCTCGGCCAGGCGGCCGAACCAGAACGCGGAGAGCTGGTTGAGGACGGCGCCCTTCTCCGGAATGCCGCCGGGAAGGACGATGTCGAAGGCGGAGATGCGGTCCGTGGCCACGAGCAGCAGAGCGTCGCCCAGGTCGTAGATGTCGCGGACCTTGCCACGGTGGACCGGCCGGGGCAGGTCAGTCCGGGTCAGCGTGTTCGGCATGGTCGCTGGTGGGGTCGGTCTCGGAGATGGCCCGGCAGGAACGATCGAGCGTGCAACCGGCCCCCGTATGGTAGCACACGCGGCGGGCGGCTGGGGCGTCACGTGCTCTGTAGGGTCTTTTCGTTGTTTTGGGGAAACCTCTTTTGAGAAGGTTGCAACGCAATTTGCCAATCGAGCTGCTAATCCGCCGTCTGACAAGAACTGAAGGACCGAACCAAGACTAAGAAACCATCTCAAAAGTCGCCATTGGCGTCGGAACCACAGGAGGGCGCAGGCAAGTTGGAGCAGACCCAGGAAGTTGGAGGGTTTCTTGTCATGGCGAACAAGGAGGGCGCGGCACTTGGAGAGCCACGCCAAGGTGCGCTCGACAACCCACCTTCGCGCGGGGTAGGGTGCTGTTCCCGTGGGTGGCGCGGACTCCTTTCCTGTGGGCCTGGCTGGATCTGCGCTCCATAGTCCGCTGCCGCTCGGCGTCCGGTGGGATTGTCGTACCCTCGGTCCAAACAGAGATGCTGGGGGTGCCCCGGTGCGGGCTGCGGGCGCTGCACCACCAGGGCCCGCAACGTCTCCCCAAGCAGCTTGGTGTCATGGACGTTCGCTCCTGCCACAACGACACTCAGGGGTCCTCCGCCGGCTTCAACCAGGATGCTCCGCTTACTCCCGTTCTTGCCCCGGTCCGTGGGGTTTGGCCCGGCTCCCCCCCCAAAGCGGGCTTTGCCCATGGCCCCGTCGACTGCCTGCCACTCCCAGTCCACGCCACCCAGCGCAGCGCACTCCTGGACCAGCATCGCCCAGATGCGCGGGAACACGCCACGGTCCACCCAACGCTGGAACGTTCGATGGACGGTGCTGTCGTCGCCGAACTCCTTGGGCAGCCGGTTCCACTGGCAGCCCGTTCGCATCCGGAAAATCACCCCGTTGAGCGCTTGCCGGTGGTTGCCACGCTTCCGGCCCGTCGGCTTGGGCGGATCCATTTCCCGAAGCACCGACTCCACCTGCGCCCACAGTTCGTCCGGCGCCTCCCAAAGAGTGTCCAAGCTCTCCACCTTCCCCAAAATGCACCTCCTGACCAAGATTTGGGGAAGAGGATATACTAAGTTTTAGACTTATTCAACATTTTGAGATAGTTTCTTAGTGGAATAACGGTGTCAGCTACTGTCACAGTCACTAGGTTCTGTTGACATTCCAGACTTATTTTAGATTCTGTTTTAGACTGGAGGTATGGTTACAGAAGAGTTCCGCCCCGACCAATGGACGAGCATTCTTCGGTTTTTGCGTACCTGTCCGGGCATCGATGTTGGGCAGGAGAAGGGTTGCCGCCGTTTCCTTACGGGTGTCCTCTGGATCGCCCGGACGGGCGCTCAGTGGCGGGCGCTCCCGGGGCGCTACGGCAAATAGGACACCGTCTACAAGCGCTTCCTCCGCTGGTGTGAGCAGGGCGTCTGGGAGCGGATGCAAGACGCCTGTGCCGCTGATCCCGATAGGGAACACCTCTTGCTGGACAGCACCATTATTTGGGCCCATCCCTGGGCGGCGGGGGCGCCGCACAAAAGGGGGGCCAGGCGTCGCAGGGCCTGGGCCGGAGCCGGGGCGGGTTCAGCAGCAAAATCCATATGAGCGTGGACGGTCTGGGAAACCCGCTCCAGTTCCAGATCACCGCAGGCCAAGCCCATGACATCACCCAGGCCGAGGCGCTGCTGCCGCCCACCCCCATGACGTACGTGATCGCCGACAAGGGGTATGACGCCGAGGCCTTCGTCCAGGTGATCCAAGAGCGGGGCGCGGTCCCGGTCATCCCGCCCCGGTCCAACCGGAAGACGCCCCGGGAGTACGATGCCCATCTCTACAAAGAGCGCCACCTGGTGGAGTGCTTCATCAACAAGATCAAGCACTACCGGCGCATCTTCTCGCGGTACGACAAGCTCGCCCAGACCTACCTCGGTTTCCTCCACTTCGTCAGCACCCTCATCTGGTTACGATGACAATGTCAACAGAACCTAGCATGTTCGTGGAATCGTTCCGGACGAGTCATTCCATGCTGCTGCCCTCAAGGTTCATCGAGCGGTGGCGCACGGATGCTCGCGAGCCTTGGAGGCATTCCCCGTGCGGGGCGCCGCAGGGGCCGCTACGTCGGGAGCCGGTTTATGTGCGCTCTGCAGTCGCGGACCATGGTTGCCTAGCTGCGGCGGCCATGCGGACCGCACCCTCCACAATCCACCGCCGGGACCTCGATAGGCAACGGAAACAAGCCCTGGACCCAATCGCGGGGCCGCCAGCGGCGCCCATGCCTGGGATTCGAGAAAGGGGATCCCCCTGTCACGCCTGAAGTGCGTCATGCTTGTTGCGCCGCAGTCCACTGGCGGCAACTTCGAGTATGTGGCCATACCCAGGCAGGGCTTGCTCTATCTCTCCGGCGCTCTCAAGCAGTGGGCCCAGGGCCCATACCTGTATGAGCGGGAGATCTGGTACGAAGACCATAGCGGCAAGATCACGCCGTCCGTGGACCTGGCGGGCGCCGACGTGCTCATGGTTACGGCCCTCATCAACGAGGCGCCGCGAGCCTACGAGATAGCGCGGTCCGCGCGCCAGCACTACCCGGAGCTCAAGATCATCGGCGGCGGCCCCCACATGAGCCCCCTTGCTGAAGAGGCCCTGCGGGTGGGAATGTTTGACGTGGTGGTGCAGCGGGAGGGGGAGGATATCATCGGCCCCTTGTGCGATGTCCTGCTCACGCTCCGGGGCGCTGCCCTGTATGCCGCCCTGCGCAAGATCCCTGGCATCTCGTTCCTAGAGGATGGACATCTGGTCCAGACTCCCCGTCTCGGCACCATCCCCCCTGACTTCGTCGAGCTGCCGGACTTCGACGCTATGCGGGACCTGACGCCCCGGAACCCTCTGGCCGCAGGGGTCATCGAGACGACCAGAGGATGCACCGAGAAGTGCAGCTACTGCCAGGTCATCCAGCAGTTCCTTGGCTACCGGATGGTGGCCCGGGACACCGAGCGCCGGAGGCTGGAGCAGCTGCACGGCCTGGCTGCCCGCGGGCTCATCTACACCAGCCGCGATGGGCGCTTCCCCGTGTTCGTCTCGGACAACCTGCATGCCCCGCCTCTGCGGGCCGTCAAGTACCGGGACGAGCGGCTGGCCCGGCTCCGGCAATGGCGGGACTGGACGCGGGATATGTGGCCCATCGCTCAGGTGCGGGCTGAGGTGGGGCAGGACCCAGAGCTGACGGCGGCCCTGGGCGAGGCCGGCTTCAGGATGCTCTATGTGGGGGTGGAGTCCAGCAACGCCAAGAACCTGGAGTCGGTCCGCAAGCGGCAGGACCCAGGCCAGGTTGACCGCGATGTCCGAACGCTGAACGGGATTGGCTTCCTGGTCACCGCCATGACCATCATCGGCCTCCCCTTCGATACCGAGCAAACGATCATGGAGATGGCCGACTGGGTGCGCTCAGTAAGCAAGTATCAGACGGCCAACTTGCTGACGCCGCTCCCCGGCACGATCAACTGGACGGCGCTGACGCCGCTGGACGAGGACGGCTCTGTCCTGCCGCCCGGGAAGATGCGCCCCTACCAACTCTACACGGGCCGGCAGCTGGTGCACGTGGACAGCCGCTGGTCCATGCAAGAGTCTCGAGCGCTGTTCCAGGCCTACTCCCGCCGGATCCGGCCCGTGGATGTCATGCACGAGCGCATCTTCCGGATGTTCCAGTGGCAGACCCGGCGCCCCGCGCGAGTGCCGGCGGAAGTGACGCCGCTGGACAAAACGGAGGGCGGGCGTGACGGGCGCTGGGGCCGCAGGCTGGGAGAGATTGGCTCTCTGCCGGTCCTGCCCCAGGCCCAGGGCTGACCCCTGGGGCGGGCGATGCGCCCTCCAGCGTCGCACCCCATCACGCACGCGGGCCCTACCGGTGGCTGCGGCGCGGGAAGGGAAGCGCCGAGGCCAAGCGCTTCAGCCATTGCCCCGGGCGGTCCAGCACAGGGATGCCCAGTCCAAGACGGTCCATCCATTGGGTTGGCTGCTCCAGCAGGTAGTAGAACCCGTTGGAGTCCATGGTAGCGATGAGACCCGTGGGCACCCATTTGTCCCCGCTCCCAATCGTCGCGGGAGCGATCATGGGCGACTTGACCCCGATCTCTCCATACTCCACGGCATCCCACGATACGTCCAGTGCTTCGTGAGAGGCGGGGTCCAGCGGCCACAGGTCCACGTTGGTCACCGGTATCCCCATGGCGCCGTCCACGTACCAGGTAGGGTGAGACGCCAGGACGGCGCCGAGCTTGGCCGAGCCATAGACCGTCAAGACATCGGCCCCCAGGCGATTGCGTGCCCTCCGCCGCCAGCCGGGGCTGAACGAGCCCTCCATGGGAACAAATAAGCCTGCCATCCCCTCACCCACCACTCGCGGGAGCCTTGGGTCGGCCACCATGTTGTCCACACCCGCCATATCGAGGGCGGCGTAGGCCGGGCGGTGTTGCTGGACGATCTCTGGCAAGGAGGGATCATCCACCTCCGCGAAGACGCAGAGCCCTCCTTTTGAGAGGGTTGCCAGCGCCCAATAGAGCCCGTCCCACGTCTCGGGCCGGCGGTAGCACAGGACCGCCCGCCCCGGTTCGATGGCGGTGAACGTTGACCACGAGAGGGCTCCCGCAAGGAGCGTGTGGTGGGACTGGAAGACGAGGCCCTCCGCAGCGCTGAGAAAGCAGACGGATGCCGCATCCGTGTCCACAGCCGCGGGCCGTTTTTGCGCATCGCTGGTCAGCAGCTGCTGGTGGACCGCCAGGGGCGCCCCAGGCGCCAGTCCCGTCGCTTGCCCTTGCGTTGTAGCATCACAGAGGAAGAGGTCCGCCCTGAAGCCGTCCCGGATCTGCGCCGCTTGCGAAGAGGGGACCTTCGGGCTCACGAGGCACACCGCATAGCCGCCGCCGAGGGCACCAAAGAAGGCCGTAACCAGGTCCACGGGCGATGGGAGGCACAAAACAATCTTGGCCCCGGGTGGCACCCGTGCCTGGAGAGCCGCCGTGACGCGCTCCGCGCGCTGCTGGAGCTGGCGGTAGGTTATGGGCGCCTTGCCGGCGGCCAGGGCCGGCTGATCGCTCCACTTCTTGGCCGACTCCTCCACCAGCTCGCTATCGAGGCTCCAAAAGGGCACATCCACGTACCGGAAGATGTTGTCCGGCCAGTAGCTCCCAAGGAGACCTACGGCAGCCTTTCCCAAAGGTCAGCCTCCTTAAGCACTTTGACCCCCTTCCAGCGGACCGGCAGCTGGGCCGAGAACTTCACCTCCACGGGGACCTGCAAGGCCTCGCGGAGCCGCTGGGCCACCGCTTGCCCCAAGGCCTCCTGGCCCTCGGCCCGCTGGCTTTCCACCACGAGCCGCAGGGAAGGGCTTGGCTGCCCGCCCACCAACGCGAAGGGTCTCCCCGAAAGCGCGGGCATCCCGTCCAGGGCATGCCGGACGTCGTAGTGCAGAACCTGTTTCCCGCCCGCGGTGACGATGTCGGAAAGGCGTCCGTATACCTCGATCAACGGCCAGGTCCTCCCGCAGGGGCACGGGCCCGGCAGAAATGCTGCCACATCCTCCAGGTCAACGCGAATGTAGAGGGAGGCGGTGAGGTCCGCCAGGGACGTCAGGACCAGACGCCCACGCTCACCGGGCCGCTGCGCGCCCGGTCCCCCGTCCAGTCCGAGAATCTCGACGTAACAGTCCTTGATGATGGGGTGGTGGCCGGTGTGGAACGAGCATTCAGGCCCGTCCAGACCCTCTGGACAACCTGCCCCTTCAAAGATGTCGTCCACGCCCAGCTGCTCTCGCAACGTTCCCCTGGCCCCCGCAGTCATGGGCTCACCCACCACCAGCACCGAACGGACGGAGCAGAAGGCCTGCCGGGGACTGAGCCCGCGCCGCTCGCACTCGGCGAGCATGGCATAGAGCATTGGGAGGAAAAGAAAGACGAACTTTGGCTTGTGCCGCACGAGGGCGTCCACGCAGCGGCCGGCGAACGTTGGCAGGAAGGTGCCCCAGGGTATGACGACATCGGCCCCCAACTGGCGGAACGCCCAGTTCTGGACGAAGGACAGGGAGTGCCAGCCGGGGGCAACCACCAGCACGCTCATGCCCGGCCGCCACCCGGCCCACCACAGCATGCGCATCATCTCCTGTCCCCTGCGGCGCACCCAGCTGCGGGACGTGTAGTAGAAGGCCTCTCCCAGGGTGCCGGAGGTCATGCTGAGGGCGGCGTGCGCCTCCTTCGCCACGTCCTCCCGCAGCATCTCCATCCCTATCGGGAACGCGCCGGTCTCGGAGAGCTGGCGCAGCACATCGCCCTTGGTGAAGATGGGGATTCTCGCCACGTCCTCCAGACCGCGCAACATGGAGGGGTGGAAGCCCGCTTCCTCGAAGCGGCGGCGGTAAAAGGGCAGGTGCTGGTAGGCGTGGCGGGTGACCGCCCGCAGCCGGCGGAGCTGGAACTGCTGGATCCGCTCCTGGGGCCAGGTCTCGGACCCGTCCCAATAGGACTCGTTCTTAGAGGGCAATCCGTTGGTCTTCATGGCCGCGATGGCAGTGGCCCGGCAATAGGCTGCCCACAAGGGAGCTCACATATCCCTGCGGGACGTGAGGGGCAAAGGCCGGCGTCACCTCCATGAGCCCGCCCGCATCTCCTGGCCCGGCTCCCGCAGCAGCCGGTTCAACGGCTCGAACGCCGTACATCTCTCTTGAGGTATGGAAGGCGTGGCAGTCGGGGCACTCCATGGCAAGGAAGAGGGAACGGTCTATGCGTAGCAGGGAGTACAGCGGCACGCGCAGCCGCTTCTGCCACTCATCCCGTGCCGGTGCCCTAAGCACCCCCTCGTCCTGGCTCACCACGAGGAACTCTACGTGACGGCCCAGGTCCAGGCCTTCCGATTCGACATGGTGGGCGAAGGGGTTGAGGCCGTCGGGCCGGAGGAACAGCGCCCGGGGCCGGAGGTAGCGGAGGATGCGCACCACGCGGGGGGCCATCTGCGGGACGCCGTCACTGCAGATAGGCAGGCATCCCAGGAGATCGGCGGCGCCGCGTTGCAAGTGCGGAAAGAAGGCCGAGGAGGCCAGGTACGTGACGGGGCTGCTCCCGTAGTCGAAGATGGCGACTGTGTCGCCTCGGGAGATCCCCAGGATGGACCAGCACCGGGCCAGAGCCGCCGCGTAGCCCCCCAGGTCCTGGGCCGTCAGCTCGATGCTCAGCGCCGGATCCGACTCGAGCTGAACGGTGACCGTTGCCTGTCTGCGGGCGCCCGGCCTCCTCATATCAAGCCGCCGTACACCAGCGAGGCGCCCGCTATCAGGGCCACGACGGTGGCGATGAGGTTGAGCAGGACGAGCCGCTCGACCCACTTGCCCATGCGCATCTGGGTCTCTCGCTGGTCTTGGGCAGCCGTGGCGGGTGGGTGGGGCAGCAGCGGCAACCGCCGCATTATCGTTGGTCTCGCGATGAAGGTCAAAAACGTGGCATCCAGCGTCGCTACCAGCCAGCCCCCAATCATGATCGCGAACCAGCGCCCGTAGCTGGAGTCCCAAAAGCTGGCTTTCCCCAGCAGGCTCAGGGTGCCCATGGCGTGCAGGCGCAGCAGGCCTGAGGCGATCAGCAGAGCCAGGGTAGTCCAGGCGAGATAGACGAAGAAGTTTCCGATGGCCGCGCTGACGATCCCCTGCTGCGGGGGCGGGATCCTGGTCAGCGCCGGGCGCAACACGAAGTGGTTGAAGAACACGCCGCCAACGAGCACCACTGCGCTGCCTATGTGAATGATGCGCAGCGTCAGCAGCACTTCTTTGCTTGACCAGTCCACGGACACCTCGGCGCCAGGAGAATCAGAACGGGCGGTCAACCGGCACGCCGGGATGTCACCGGGGCGCGGAAGCTTCCCGTTGTGAAGCGGGCAATCGTCGCCTCGATGTGCTGGGCTTGCCGCTTTCTCGTCCCTTCGTCCACGGTCACGGCCTTAGGGACCCACGTGTCGCAGTAATCACACTGCAGACACCCCAGGTGGCAATCGTGCTTCACCAGTCCGGCGAGGAATCCGTCCAGCTTCTGATTGTCGATCCGGATCGGCACGTTTCCCAGAGGCCGCACCACGTCGAATCCCGCGATGAGATCGTTGAGATCGCCGGCGTAGCTCCCCTGGGAGTACGCGCGAATCCCTCGCAGGATCCAGTCGATCCCCTGCTCGCGGCCCGCGATCTTGAACTCCTTGATGCCCAGGTCCTCATACAGTCCCAGGTCTTCGGGACGGATCCAGGGGCCTTTGAGCATCTCGGCGGGGTATTGGACCTTCAGGGAGGTGCACTTCATCATACTGTAGTCCACGAAGTGGCCGTGCTCGAGACTCTCCCGGCTTTCCGAGATGCAGCTCGTATGGTAGTTCCTGATGGGGCACCGGATAAGGCAGCCGAGGTTGACGGTAAGGACGATGGGACAGGTGACGCGCGGGGCCAGGGCCCGCAGGAACCGGAGATCGCGGTTGGCGTACTCCGGCACATAGATCGCGTCGGCGCCCAGGTCCTGGAAAAAGCGGGCCTTGTCCACATCGTCCACGTCGGCCAGGGTGGAGACGTGGGCCTCCAGCTTGGGGAACCGTTTCTTGATCATCTCGATGATATAGGGGTTGGCGGTCACGACCCCTTGGGCGCCGGTCTTCGTCAGCCACCCCAGGCGCTCCACGAGCCAGCGCTGCCCCTCCGCCGTGAACTCCCAGCTGCCAGCGGAGCGCGTGTTCATGGCGTAGATGAAGCCGATTCCCCGGCTGCGAGCCTGCCGCACGTGGGCCTCAAACTGGCTGACACTCACATCAGGCAACCACTTGTTGGCCCGCAGCGAAGGGTCCTGGGGCAGGGCCCCGTAGAGGGAGCCCACTGCCAGCCCGTCGATGGCCTTCAGGAAGTCTTCTTGGAAGGTCGTCGGGACGAGCAGCTTCATCGCGTTCTCTCTATCCAAGATATGACGGCGCCTCTGCGTGTCCGCAGAGGAATTCGAACCCACTGTATTCCTGTCGCTTTGATCTGTCAACTGCCATTTGCCAATTAGCGCACCCGCGCAATAGTGCGTTTGCATCCCCCAATAGTGCGTGCGCATCTTGCCAATGAGGCGGGCGGGTGCAAGAATCTCCGGCAGTGTCGGCGATGACGGGGAATCCTACTGGGCCGCAGTCCACTGCCGAGGGTATGCAGAGCCTGCAACTCGCTGGCAAGACGACGGGTAAGTCCCCTTGATATACCGTCGCTAATGCGCCATAAGAGAGCCTGTCCCATATGGAAGAAGACCACTCATTAGAAGCATTCATCACACTGGTGAGGAGGATGAAATCCCAGGGGTTAAGCTGGGCCGAGATCGGCGAAGAAGCGGAGCGGCGGTTCATGGTCAAGCTTGACAAGGACCAACTCAAGGTTTTCCTCCGCTAGACTGTACCGAATGATAACAATTGCTAACTTTTGGAACAGCTTCAATGCGACTATTGACAGCAAAAACGTTGGCGCAAGTATCGAGGCGAGCGTCTCGAGACGCCGTACTCCTGTCGTACATTGCTCCGCGCAGCGTTGCAACACCGGCGTGCAAATGATGGCTGGCTTGGAATAGAATAGAACGCTGGCTTGGGGAGAGGAATGGGCGCAGAGGCTGGGCATGGCCTCCGCGAAATCCTATGCACCGGGGAGAGCGCTCGATGTTCATGTCGTTGCGGGCACGGACCATAGTTAGCGCGGTGGTGGCGCTCGGTCTTTTGGCAACCGCCTGCGGTGGCGGCGGAGAGCCAAAGGGTGAGCCCGCGGCGCCACGCGACGCAGTGGCCACCCCATCGGTGCGGCCAACGCCCACACCAACGAGCGCGCCGCCAAGCACGCCGACGCCCCCAGTCAAACGCGGCGGCACGCTCCGGCTCCACCTGGGCATAGACCCCACCCCCTGGAACATCCTGCGCGGGCCCACCAGTCCCTCCATCGTCCTTCCCTTGCCGGTGCTCAATACCCTCGTCCAGACCGACTTTCCCGGCAACACCATCGTCAGCGACCTGGCGGAGCGATGGACGGTACGCGAGGATGGCAAGGAGATCGTGTTCAACCTAGCGCGAGGGGTGGCCTGGCACGATGGCAGGCCCCTGGTGGCCGGGGACATCAAGTTCAATCTCGACCGGGTCTTCTTTGGGGCCGGCGGCTTCTCCAGCTTCCTCCGAGGGTTCTATGTCGCGGCCCAGAGCGTGGACGTAGTGAGCGATAGCACGCTGCGGATCACCCTGAGGCAGCCCAGCAACTCCCTCTTGGCCAACATGACGCATCCCGTTCTGGCAACCTTCGCACCCCATGTTGCCGATGAGGAGCTGGAGCGGGGCAAGCTTATCGGCACCGGTCCCTTCGTGATGCAGGAGTGGCGGTCCGGCGTCTCCATTACGATGGGGCGGAACCCCAGCTACTTCCGGAAGGACCAGGCCGGGGGCGCGCTCCCGTACCTGGACGGCCTCCAGTTCTTCATCATTCCGGACCCCGCCGCGAACCTGGCGGCCTTTCGCACCGGACGGATCGACGTCTTTGACAACTTCTTCTCCACAAGCCTCATCGGCCAGATCCAGGGCCTGCGCGAGTCCATACCCGGCCTAGAAAGCGGCCTGCTGGCACCGACCCTCTGGAGGACCTTGCACCTGAAGAATGAGCCGGGGCTGCCCTTCGCCAACCCCAATGTCCGCCGGGCCTTGCAGTTCGGCCTGGACCGCCAGCGGTTCGTGGATGCGGCGTGGCAAGGCATCGGCTACGCCAGCGGCCTGGCCATGACCAGCCCGGAAATGGGTGGCGGCTGGGCACCGCCCCTCGGCGAACAGAAGCAGCTGCCGGGCAACGACCCGGCGAAAGCCGCGCAGGACCAGGCGGCGGCGCGGGACCTGCTGGCGAAAGCAGGCTACGGCCCCGAAAACCGCTTGAAATTCGAGGTCGCTGTGCTGACGACGGTGGGCCTTCCCAATGAAATGACCGCCCTGGCGGAGGTGTACCGGCCGCTGAACGTCGAGATCAGCATCAAGACAGAGGATGTCCCAGCCCAGGCCCGCCGCCTGCAGGCTGGGGCGGGGAATTTCGAGGCCCTGTACCGTCCCTACGCCTTCGCCGTGGACGACCCGTCCAATACCATCGGCCGCAACTGGCTCCGCGCTGGCCCCAACAACTACAGCGGCTGGTCCGACCCCCAGGTGGAGCAGTGGTACCAGGAGCAGGACGCCACTCCCGACCCGGCCAGGCGGGCGAAGCTGGTCAAAGACATCCTGCTGCGCCTGTATGACCAGGCGCTTGACATCGTCGTCGCGTGGAATACCAACCCGTGGGTCAAGCGGCCGGACGTGAGAAATTACACGCCGCCCCCGCCCTTCAGCAACGGCTGGCGGTACGAGAAGGTGTGGATAGACCGGTAGGCGCCCTGGCGCCTACCGTAGCGCGGCGCAGGGCTGGTCGCAACCTCCAGCTTGCTGGCGGCGGCGGCGGCCTTGCTGTATGCTGCGGCTCGCGGGCATCGCCGCGGCGGACGTTGCAAAGGCCGCCATTCCAGGCCCAGCGCGCCGTGGGATGATTGCATCACCGGAATGAGGCTTTTGCTTCATTCGCTCGGCTGAAGTGTTCCCTTACCATGGGGCTTGCTCCCACACCGGCCCGCTGGGAGCGCAAGCATGAGTCTGCGGCGGCCGAGCGTTCAGGCCGGTGGCTCCCCATCCGGCCTGGTTTCTCTGATGCCGTGGCGGCTCCCGGGCCGCCACGGCATCAGTCCCACCGGTGGCAGCCAGGCATGGGCTTAGCCAGACAGCTGAACCAGGGCGACGGAGGTGCGACGATGGCGCACTGGAAACACTGGCGAACACGCGCGATCACGACCGGAACCCTGGCGGTCGTCGTGACGCTGATCCTCGCGGCGTGCGGAGGAGGCGAGGAGGCCACCCCCACGGCAGCGCCGACTCCTGCGCCGACGGTGATCGAGCGCGCGCCGACGCCGACCCTGGCGCCCACGCCAACGCCCGCACCTAAGGCCGGCGGCGTCCTGAAAGTCCGGGACATCCGCGAGTGGGCGCCCTTCTGGGACGCGTGGCATATCAATGGCGGCTTCGCGCCCTTTATCAGCAACCTCGTCAGCAACCTCATCAGGTACGACTTCGACGATAACGCCAAGATCGTCCCAGACCTGGCCACCGAGTGGTCTGCCGCAGCGGACGGCCTGAGCTATACGTTCAAGATCCGGCGGGACGTGACCTGGCACGACGGGCGGCCGTTTACCGCCGAGGACGTGGTGTGGAACCTCAACCGGGGCATCACGCCGCCGGCCCCCACCATCGGCTTCAACCGCAGCAAGTTCGCCTCGGTGCAATCGGCCGAGGCGGTCGACGCGGGCACGGTCAAGGTCAGCATGAAGCGGCCCAGCGCCTCGTTCCTCCCGAGCATCGCGGCATTTTCCGTGCTCATGTACCCGCCGCACATCGACTCCGCAAAATGGCAAGAGACCCCCGTGGGAACGGGCCCCTTCAAGTTCGTCAGCTGGGAGCGCAACGTCAAGACCGTCCTGCAGCGGTACGACAAGTATCACAACGCCGATGCCGCAGGTAAGCGGCTCCCCTACCTTGATGGGATGGAGATCTTCGTGATCGCGGGCGATCCCGCCCTGGCCTTCAGCGCCTTCCGGACCGGCAGGATCGACTGCGGCTGCGGGCATGACCATGACTTCGTCACCATCAACGCTGACACCATCAGGAGAGAGTTCCCCGCAGCCCAGGTCTGGCTGGTCCTGGCGGACCAATTCAACCTGATGTTCAACTTCGAGAAGAAGCCCTTCGACGACGTGCGCGTTCGGGAGGCCTTCAGCAGGTTCCTCGACCGGCGCGCCATCGTGGCGCTGCCGCGCGGCGGCCATGGGCGGTTCCCGCCGCACTTCATGCAATCGCCTGAGGTGAATGGCCAGTGGGGCCTCCCGGACGCCGAGATGGTCCGGGTCCCCGGCTTCACCGAGCCCTTCAGCGCCGAGGTCGCCAAGGCCAGGGACCTGCTCCGGGAGGCCGGCATCGATATCAAGACGCTGGAACTGACCTTCCAGAGCCTCATCAGCTCCAACGTTGACCCCTATCACGTGGCGGCGCATTCCTTGTTGCTTAACGCCTCCGGCGCCAACATCAAACTCAAGCAGGACTCCGGCACGGTGTTTCTCCAGGCCCTCATAGCAAAGGGCTGGGACATCTCCATGACCACCGGCGGGACTTCCTACGACGACCCCAGCGCCGTCTTCCTCGATACCGTCCTGACCACCGGGTCCAGGAACAGGGCGAAACTGAACTACGGCATTGACGATTTGGCTGCTCAGCAAGAGGCGGAGCTAGACGCCAAGAAGCGGCGCGACATCGTCCACGAAATCCAGCGCAAGCTCATCCGAGAGGCGATCCTCATCCCCGTCGTGTACCAGGTGGATGGATGGGCCACCCACGCTTACGTGAAGGGCTGGAGGCCGCCTTTCCTATCGGTTGGCCCGCAGAACCGGATGGAGCGCGTCTGGCTGGATAGGTAGTGACCGGATCTTGCCTGAACGGCAAAGCGATGGAGAAAGGACACGCTCATGAGCCTCAAAGGCTTGTACGCCACCGACCATGAGGCAGCAGTCGATTTCGAGGCGCTGCGCAGGGACCGGCTGAAGAAGACCCGCGACGCCATGGCCAAGTTCGGCGTGGACGCGCTGCTCCTGGCGAAGCAGGCTAACATCCGCTACGTCACCGGGGTGCGGAGCCTGGACGTCATGGGCCGCGGCGCTGGCCTGCCCGGCTTCGTCATCACGGCTACGGCCGATGCCCCCCACGTGTGGGTCTCCCATCCTGGGGATGTCCCCCCATGGATCCCCCGCGATCACGTCCTCCCGTTCAGCTGGCATCCGGTCACCCAGATCGGCAAGATCGTCAACCTCCTGGGCCCGGCGGTGAAGGGCAGGGTCGCGGTGGACTCGGTGGCGCCCTACTTCATCTCGACCCTGGTGGGGATGGTGCCCACCATCAACCTCGCCGATGCGAACCAGGTCATGTATGAGGCCCGGCACGTGAAGACGCCCGACGAGCTGGAGTGCATCCGCATCGCCCACGGCGTGGTGAACGCGGGCATGGACAAGGCCCTGCAGCGTCTCAAGCCCGGCGTCCGGGACATCGATCTCCACGGCGCTTTTCTGGAGGAAACGGCCCGCTGGGGGGTGACCTTCCCAGCCAGCGCAGGCGTCTACGCTGCCCAGCCCAAGCATCGTGCTGAAGCGCCATGGGTGCAGAACGGCGCCGTGCCCTATCAGCAACTGGCCAAGGATGACATCTTCGGCGAGGGCCAGATGGTCGTCATCGACACCGGCGCTTTCTATCTGGGGTACCTGGGGCTGTTCGGCCGGACGTGGTTCTGCAGCTTCAATGCGCAGCCCACCACAAAGCAGAAGGACCTCTACAAACAGTGGCGGGAGACCTTCGACCGGATGGCCCAGCACTGCCGGCCTGGGGCAACCATCGCGGAGATCCGCCAAGCCGCGGGGCCCAGACAGGCGGATGCGCCCCGGTACCTGATCCACGGGCTTGGCATGGGCCTGGAGCCGCCTGTTGGGGCCAAGGGCCTGGGCCCCGACCTGGAGAAATCATGGGTACTGGAGACCGGCATGGTGCTGACCCTGGCCCCCTACGTGTGGGAGGAAGGCGTGGGCGGCTTCCGCGCCTCGGAGACCCTGGTCATCACGCCCCAGGGCCACGAGATCATCTCCAACTTTTCCCACGGACCCCTCAGCCAATAGCGGGCGCCCCAGAGCGGTGTCCCGCAACTTTCGAGGAGGAAGGCTATGCCAAGCGGTGGCCGGAAGATCAGCGAGCTGGGTGACCAGATCGATGCCAATCGCATGGTCAAGGACCGGGCGGAGAAGGCGCTGCAGGCCATGCGGAAAGCCAACGTGGGGGCCTTTGTGGTCACCAAGGCGAGGAACGTCCGCTACACTACGGGGACGATCTCGCAGACCGCGGAGAGCTCCCAGGACGCCTACATCCCCGCCACGGCCATCGTCCCGGCGGACGGGCGCCCGCCGCACATCTTCACGGCCTATCCTGATGGCGTTCCGCACCACATCCCGCCGGGCAACGTGCACGACCCCCTGCGCCTGGAGTTTGCGCCAGGGGCGGCGCAGCTGGTCAGCCTCCTGAAGGAGCACCTGGGAAGCAAGCTCGACGGGAAAGTCGGCATTGATAGCTGGACATGGCACACCTACCACCTGCTGCGCAAGGAGCTTCCCAAGACTCAGTTTGTGGACGCCGACTTCGTCCTGAACCCCGTGCGCTACATCAAGACGGACGACGAGATGCAGTGCCTGGTGGTTTCGCAGCAGCTGAACGACGCCGCCATGTACCGCCTCTATGAGGACTTCGCACCCGGGATCACCGAGATGGAGCTGGCGGGCCGGTTCAACCGGATCATGACGGACCTCGGCGTGAACATCCAGCACATCGACCCCTTCTTCTGCGCCATTCCCAAGGACTCGCCGGGGAACCAGCAACCGCCGTTCCGGCTGACCAACCGGCAGCGGCCCCTGGAAGAGGGCGACTTTGTGGTGACGGATACCGGAGCCCTCTACATGGGCTACGTCTCGGACATGGGGACGACGTGGTATTGCGGCCGCCACACCAAGCCGACCCCGAAGCAGAAGGACCTGTACAAGAAGTGGCGGCAGATCATCGACAACACCCTGGAGGCTTGCAAGCCCGGCAAGACCGCCGAAGACGCGCTCAAGGCCGGCCTGCGGGCGTGGCCCAAGGACGCCCCAAAGCCGTGGCCCAAGGGGCTGTACCTGGCCCACGGCATGGGACTGGAGGGCGAGGAGCAGCCGACCATCGGCACGGACCTGGGCGTGGACATTGAAAACGTTTTCCCGTTGCAGCCCAACGTGCCGCTGGCCCTCGAGCCCTACGTCTATGAAGAAGGCGTCGGGGGCTTCCGGCACGAGCTCTTGGTCTACATCACCAAGGAAGGCTACCGCGTCTATGGAGAGTGGCCTTTTGGCTCGCTGGTGGAATGAGGGCAGCGCGAGGAGTGGTAAACCATGATGGGCGAACTCCCTCAGGCCATTCCCCAGGAGCGCGATGAAATTGCTCCCGGGACCCTCCGCTTGGTGGTGGAGCTGCCGCCGGACCTCTTCCGGAAACTGGAGCTGGAGGCCGAGGAGCGCGAGATTACCATACAGAAGCTGTTGATTGATCTCGCGACAGGCTGGTTCCGCGCTCACCACCCACGGTGAGCCAGCAGGACACCGAACCCGTGCCTCCCGCCGCCAGCTCGGCTCCACCGATGGGCCAGTGGTGCTTCGTATCCTTTTCCGCGGGGCCGGGCACGCAGCTCCCCTGCTACCCCGCTCCGCACGTATGAGTCGTTCTCCAGTGCCGGGCTATGCCGCCGTGCTGGAGAAGGGGTGGCCTGCCTGTAGAATACAGAGCGGGCCAGGCAGGCCCATCCAAGAACGGAGGCATAGACAATGGCCATGACGGACGAGCCCGCACCGAAGCTCGAAAGCGTGAAGCTCCTCTCCGCCTCAGGGGTCACCATGATGGAGGTGGAGAGGATGGGCCAGGAGGGTGGCCGCCTCAAGATACAGGGCAAAATGATGGGCGAATTCCCCCAGGCCATCTTCTTGGGGACCGACCAGCTCATCCCGATGGTACGGATGGGGTTTCGGCCCGGCGTGCTGCTGTTCTTCTGGCTCGGCCTGTGCCGGGCGGTGCTGGCGGTGGTGGCCTCGGGGCGGTTCCTGCGGCGCGGCCCCGGCGAGGCGGGATTTGCATCCTTCCTTGCCGGGCTCACGGCGGCGGCGCCGCTGGCCCTTACGGTCGTCGTGGCGGCGGTGGTGCTGACCCCCGTCATGTTCGCGGCCCTGGCACTGGGGGCCCTCATCGCACCGCTGGCCAGGGCAAGACCGAAGGAGGAATCGTAGAGCACGCAGGAGGGGTCACTGTGGGCGGCCTTGGCGCCCCGGCCCGCCAGCGAACGCTACGCGGGACGTTTGCATCAGAGGGAATGAGGCCCATGCTTCATTGACCGGGGAGAAACGGTTTCCTATGCTTGGCGCAGGAGTCCCAGCGGGAGATGCGCCCTTTCGGCGATGTCCTGCAAGGGTCGTGGCTGCCCGCGAGCCTCTATTGCCCCAGCGCCCGCGGATAGCGCTGGCCGGACACACTCGTAAGGAGGGAGAGACGCCATGGTAATGGGAAAGATGCTGCGGTTCCAGCACGAGGTATCGTACAGCGATGTGCAAGTGGACGTGGGGAAGCTCATTGAAGGCCGGTACAAGAAGCTGCTCCACGCCATGAACAAGACGGAGGTGGATGCGCTCATCGTCAGCGGCGCGGGAGGGCCTGCCCAATACGCCACCGGCGCCAGGGTCCTCACCGCTGATTCTGGGCGGACGGACGCTGTGCCCATCATAGCCGTTGTCCGCCGGGATGGCACACCCCCCTATGTGTTCACCCCGGACCCGAACGGCGTCCCGCCCCACATACCCAGCGACCACATCTATCCGCCGGTCTACCTCGCGTTCCGCGAGGGGGTGGACCACTTCGGCAAGGTCCTGCAGCAGATCTTGGGCCCGGCGGCCTCGGGTCGCATCGGCATTGACATCTGGTCGATCCCAGTCCGGGAGATGGTGGCCCGTTTCCTCCCCAAGGCGAAGACCGTCAACTACTACCCCACGTGGCTTATGACCAAGGGGGCCAGGACAAAAGAGGAGCTGCAGTGCATCCGGATATCCCAGAAGCTGGCGGAGCACTCGCTGCTGGCGATCCTGCCCCATGTGCGGCCCGGGATGACGGAAACGGAGCTGGCAGGTATATACAACGAGGAACTGCTTTCCCGGGGAACGACGAACTGGACCTTTGACCCCATCATCAGCATCCAGCCCTGCCACGGTTCCCACGTGCCCCGCCGCTGGCCCGCCGAAGACATCCTCAACCGTGAAGTGACGGGGCGCCGCCCCTTGATGGAGGGCGATGTCCTCATGCTCGATTTCGGGGTGAACTACCTGGATTACGCCACGGATATCTGCCGGACCTGGTACTGCGGCGAATGGACCAAGCCCACCCAGGCCCAGAAGGACGTCTTCAAGCGCTACCAGGAGATCGTGTGGGCGATGTACGAGGTCTGCAAGCCCGGGAAGACCGCCTGGGACCTTCGCCAGGCGGGCCTCAAGGCGTGGTCCAAGGGGCCTAGGAACTGGCCTCGTCTGTGGCGCACCGGCACCTTCATCGCCCATAGCGTGGGCCTCATGGCGGCGGCGGACCATCCGTTTATCGGGACCAACCTCGGCGAGCAGTATGAGCGCAACTTCGCCTTGGTCCCAGACTTGCCGCTGAACATCGAGCCGCACCTCTACTACGAAGGGGTGCTCAACTACCGGGAGGAGAACCTCCTGGTCATCACCGAGACCGGTGCGGAGATGATCATGACCCTCCCCTATGGCCTCATCGGAGAGGGTATCCCTTCTGCGTCGGAGTTCTTCCAGAAGCCAGCGGCAGCGGCGCCGGCAGCGCCGCCTGTGCCGGTAGCGGGCTCCTAGAAGCGGATGGCGGTGCAGAAGCCAAAGGATAAGTAGGGTAACGCCAAGGAAGTAAAACTGGAGGAGGCCGGCGATGGCTCAGGTGCCTGTTCCTGCAGTACCCGCGATGTTCGACGATTGGGAGTCTGTGCCCTTCCACCAGGTGGAGTGGGACCGGCTGCACAAGGAGCGCCGGGCGAAGGTAGTGGCCGCCATGAAGAAGCGCGGCGTCGATGGCCTCATTGCCATGCGGCAGGCCGCTGGAGATTACATCACCGGGACCACGGACCTTCACGTGTACGGGGGATCGGTAGGGCGTATCGTGTACCTGGCAGCGGATGGCCAGGTGTGGGTCACGGTGATCGTGCCGGACTGGGTCCCCGCGGATATTCCGGACAGCCATCTGCTGGACTATCCGTGGGACGTGAACCTCATGCCAAAACAGATCCAGCAAGCGTTTGGCTCCATAGCCGTGAAGGGGGCGAAGATCGCCGTCGCCCTGGGCCAGCGGCAGGGGTGGGACATCCTGTCGGAGGTGCTGCGGGGCGCCACCATTGTGGATGGGGACGAGCTGGTGGAAGAGGCGATGCTGACGAAGACCCAGGACGAGCTGCTGATCCTGAAGCAGTCGCTGGGCATAACGGAGGCGGCCGCGTACGACGTGGTGCGGGCGCTCCGGCCTGGGGTGCGCGAGGCGCAGTTGCTGGGCCTCTACCACCGGCGGGCTGGGGAGCTGGGCAGCAGCGCTCCCGAGACGGAAGGGTCGTTCTGCGTGACGCCGCGGTTCAAGGACGCCGGGCTGGTCCACTTCCCGGGCGCGCCCTACAGCCGCCTGTCCACGGTGGAGCGGTCGCTGGAGGAAGGGGACCTGGTCTACATCAGCGCCGGAGCGCGGTACGCAGACTACAACGCCGAGTTTGGCAGGACCTGGTACTGCACGTACGAGACAAAGCCGCCCCAGGCGGCTATGGACCTGCACAAGCAGTGGGAGGAGGTCTTCCAGCGGATGCTGGAGGTATGCAGGCCGGGGAAGACGGCGGCGGACCTGCGCCGGGCGTGCAAGGGGGTGGGCGTGAACCCGGACCGGTACGTGGCCCACGGCATTGGCATGGGCTTCCAGCCGCCCATCGTGGGGACGTACCTGGGGGAGGCGGTGGAGGAGCGGTACGAGCTGAAGGCAGGGATGGTGCTGGTGCTGGAACCCTACACGTGGCGGGAAGGCGTAGGGGGATACCAGGCCAAGCAGATGGTGCACATCACGGCCAATGGCCCGGAGGTGTGGGGCCAGTTCCCCATGGGCCCCCTGGCCGGGCAGCACCGCGTAGTGCAGTTCCCCGCGGCCGCCTGAGCCCCCACGCCGCCTTGCGCCAAGAGCAGGGCGGCCCGGAGAGATGGCGTAACCAACGAGGAGAGCAGCGATGTTTGTCCCGGCGATGTTTGACGATTGGGAGTCGGTACCCTTCCACCAGGTGGACTGGGGCCGGCTGCACAAGGAGCGCCGGGCGAAGGTAGTCGCCGCCATGAAGAAGCGAGGCGTCGAAGGCCTGGTCACCTTGAGGGGCAACGCCGCGGAATACATCACCGGCGCCACAAGCCTTCACGTCTTTGGATCGGCGCCGGCGCGTGCCACGTACATTTCGGCTGACGGTCAGATATGGACCGCCACCGCAGTTCCCGACTGGGTGCCCGCTGACGTCCCCGATAGCCATCTGCTGGAAGTCCCCTGGGACGTAGCCAGCTTCCCCAAGCATGTCCAGCAGGCGTTTGGGACCGTGGCGGCGAAGGGGAGCAAGATTGCGGTGGCGGTGGGGATGCGGCAGGCGTGGGACCTCCTGTCGGAGGTGCTGCGGGGCGCCTCCATCGTGGACGGCGACGAGATCATCGAAGAGGCGATGCTGACGAAGACGCAGGACGAGCTGCTGCTGCTGAAGCAGTGCCAGGCCATCACGGAGGCGGCCCTGTACGACGTGGTGCGGGCACTCCGGCCTGGGGTGCGGGAGGTGCAGCTGCTGGGGGTGTACCACAGGCGAGCTGGGGCCCTGGGGAGCAGCGCTGGGGAGACGGAGGGCTCCTTGTGCGTGACGCCCCGGTTCAAGGACCCGCGGCTGGTGCACTTCCAGGGCGCGCCCTATAGCCGGCTGCCCACCGTGGAGCGGTCCCTGGAGGAAGGGGACCTGGTGTACGTGAGCGCGGGGGCGCGGTACGGAGACTACAACGCCGAGGTGGGGAGGACCTGGTACTGCAGCTATGAGACGAAGCCGCCCCAGGCGGCCATGGACCTCCATAAGCAGTGGGAGGAGGTCTTCCAGCGGATGCTGGAGGTGTGCAGGCCGGGGAAGACGGCGGCGGACCTGCGCCGGGCGTGTAAGGGGGTGGGCGTGAACCCGGACCGGTATGTGGCCCACGGCATTGGCATGGGCTTCCAGCCGCCCATCGTGGGGAGCTACCTGGGGGAGGCCGCCGAGGAGCGGTACGAACTGAAGGCGGACATGGTGCTGGTGCTGGAGCCCTACACGTGGCGGGAAGGCATAGGGGGATACCAAGCCAAGCAGATGGTGCACATCACCGCCAATGGCCCGGCGGTATGGGGGCAGCTGCCCATGGGCCCCCTGGCCGGGCAGCACCGCGTGGTGCAGTTCCCCGCAGCCGTCTGAGCCCCCGCAGACACCGGTGTGCACTGGTGTCGTGAGGCTCCCTCCCACCTGCATGCAGCCCATGCCGCCGTTCGATGCATCTAGGCCTGGCGCCGCGGGAGTCTCCTGCGCTATTTCAGCGTCAGGAGAAATGCCACCAGGTCATCCACATCCTTCTCTGCGACCAGGCCTGACGGCATTAGGGGCTGATAGTCCTTTACTACGAACGCTCCCGGCTGAAGCATGGACTGGCGCAAATAGGCTTCTGCTGAGAGCCCCGGTACCCGGCTGGCGGCGATACTGGCGACACGCGTGAGATCTGGACCGGTCACCCCTACGGCTCCTGGGACACCGGTCACCTTGTGGCAGGCAATGCAGCCGGCCCTCAGAAAGATTTCCCGCCCCTCCTTGACATCTTCCTGGCTTGCCGGGGTCGAAGCCGCCGCCTTCGTGGGCGTGGCGGTTGGTGAAGCCGGGGTCCTGGTGGGTGTGGGTGTTGCGCGCTGCGGGGTGCGTGTCGGTGTCGGGGCAGCGGCACCCGGCGTAGCCGTCGCGGCAGGCGCAGGCTGCGCTTCCTCATCTCCGCCGCACGCCGCCAGCACCATGGCCGCGATGGAGACCAGGGTTACCGCGAGCAGTATAGGACGGCGTCCAGCCAGGCGTCGTTCCATGGGCTTCCTCCGGAAACGCATTATGTCACCAGCGTATCAGCGATGCCCACCCTGCATCGTTTGGGGCAGCCGCCCTCTCCGCGCGCTGAACGCACCACAAGCCGCGCCGCAGAGGAACGCGCATGCTCATCCTTGCGAACATCGTCGAGCGGGTTCCTCATCTTATCACGAGGTGGCCGCTCCATGCACGTAGGGTGCCTTGCCGATTCTGCGTTCGCCCTTGGTCGGCCGAACGATTGGCAAGCGCTTGGGGAGCCGCTGCGGGCATCGCCACTGCTATGGAGCGGAGGCATACGTGCGAGACGAGCGTGCGGCCTGTGCTGGAAAGCGGACTCAGTCCAGGAACGCACTCATCACCTCCCACCGGAAGTGCCGCACTGTGGCCGGATCGATGGGCGGGCGCAGCATGACAATGATGTGCGATACCCCCGCATCCACGTAGCGCTGGATCTGCTCGCGCATCTCGGCCGCGTCACCGATGAGGAGGGAACCGCGCACCTGCTCCTCGGGGGACTCGCTTTCCAGAGCGCTGCGCGCCTGGATGGAGGTGGCGGGCCGCTGGCTGGACTGCAGGAGCCGGCACCGCTCCTCGATAACCGAGCGGGCGCGCCGCCGGTCGTCGGTCAGCAAAAGTTCGGTGAAGAGCTGGGAGAAGACGATCTCGCCGGGCTCCCGGCCATAGGCGCCGCACCGCTCTCGGACTCGCTGGATACACTGGCTTGCGAATCCGGCAGTGCTCACGCTGGCCCAAATCTGAGCGCGCCGGGCCGTGAGATCAAGGCCACGGTCGCCGACCGCGGCGATGAGGATCGGCGGACGGGGCTGCTGCAGCGGCTTCGGCGCCAAGGCTGCCTCGGTGACGCGGTAGTACTTGCCGAGGAACGTGCAGCGGTCCCGCGTCCAGAGACCGTCAATGAGATCGACGGCCTCCTCCAGGCGCTCTTGCCGTTCACGGAGCGGCGGGAAGGGAATGCCATAGGCGGTGTGATCATCGGGCCACCACGCGGCGCCGATGCCGAGAATGATCCGGCCGCCACTGATCCAGTCGGCGGTGGCTGCGATCTTCGCCAGGAGCGGTGGATGGCGATAGGTTACGCCGGTCACCAGCACCCCGAGGCGGAGCCGCTCGGTGACGGCCGAGAGTCCGGCCAGGAGCGTCCACGGCTCCGGGATTGATGCGTTCACCGGCATGCCGCCGAAGCCGCACAGGTGGTCGGAGGCGTAGAACGCTGCGAAGTCCAGCTCCTCGAGCATGCGGCAGACGCTGGCAATCTCCCTGAAGCTGCCGTAGCCGATAGTGCCGAACGCGCCAAAGGTTACTGGGGGTCTTGCCATCAAGTCCTCTTGTCTCTCTGCCCGCCCCAGGCGGGTCAACCGGCCTGGGGCGGGCGCCCAGCGATGGCCGGACAAATCTAGCCGGCCCCGGGCTCAAGCTCGAAGGTAGTCTGGCAGCCCCCAGGGGGCAATGATGCGTTTGCACTAACGCCTGCCCGGCAACTGAAATCCAAATCCTAGGAATACAGGGTCGCTGAAGGCCGTCGGGCAGGCCATGCTCCTGAAGGGCGGGCGCCACGGTGCGCCGCATAGCCTCGGCTGCGGCGTCTACGGGATAGCCCGGCAGGGCCCCGGCGGCGTAGTGGCGGAACCCGCTGATATGCTCCAGGGCAGTTTGGTACACGCGGGCAGTCCACTGGCCAACGGAGATCACACCGAACCCCGCCCGTGCCGCGACGGCTCGATAGTGGGCTGCTGGCGCATAGTAGTGCCCTTCGGACCGGACCTGCCTCCGGTCCCGTGTGATGCCCAAAGACTGCAGGTAGGCCACCGCCTTTCGCACCTGGCAGCGATAGCATGCGAGCGTTTCTGGCGGCCGGGACTCCTCAGCGAATGCGGTGTTGAAGAACAGCCAGCCGCCGGGCTTGAGCAGCTGGCGCGTGTGTTCGACGGCCTGTTGCTGCTCCCCCGGCTCAAGGTAGTAGATCCCATTCCCCCAAAGGACGACGTCCAGCGATTGACAGGTGAGACGCACGGCTTCTACGGCGTCACCGATCAGCGTGACCGACGGCGCGAGTGCGCGCAGGCGGGGGGACATTCTTGGGAGATGCTGGCGTCTTGTCCTGGGGGGTGCGGGTGAGCGAGAGGCGGATGTCGGCCATCACCGCCGCGGTGCGGCTGTGCACCCCGAGCTTGTCGAGAATTCGCTGGATATGGTTCCTGACGGTGAACCTGCTGATTTTCAGGCGTCTTGCCAGGGCATCCGTATTGAGCCCTTCGGCCAGCAGCTCCAGAATCTCCAACTCGCGGTGGCTGAGCGGGCCAGTGCCCTGGTACGGGAGCCGGGACGCCGCCCTGTCCGGGACGAATTGCCGCACATACTCCCGCATGCGCTCGACGACGGCCCTAGCATCCACGTCCTGGGTCGTGTCGTGGAGGACATGGGCCAGCGCCACGCCCTCGTGGGGCCTTCCGAGCGGTATGCCGATGTGGGTCACCCGGACATGCTGCACGCGGCCGTCCGGCAGCGGGAAGCACTTCATTTCGGTCTCTGGAATGCTCCCGCTGCGCGCCGCCAGCATGATGCTGCAGTCCTGGGCGCATTGATACCCCGGTGCCTGTCTCCTGGCCCCGAAGACCTCGAAACAGGGCTTGCCGATCACATCGCCAGCCGCGAGCCCCAGCACGGCCTCCGCCGCCTTGTTCCAAACGATGATGTTCTGGTTGGGGTCAACAACGAAGAAGGCGTCTTCCGTGTTCCCCAGCAGTTCGAATAGCCCTTGCATACACGGGTCCTCTGCCTCGCTGGCCAGCGAGGCTTCCTTGAGGCACATGCTAGGTTCTGTTGACATTCCAGACTTATTTTAGATTCTGTTTTAGACTGGATGTATGGTTACAGAAGAGTTCCGCCCCGACCAATGGACGAGCATTCTTCGGTTTTTGCGTACCTGTCCGGGCATCGATGTTGGGCAGGAGAAGGGTTGCCGCCGTTTCCTTACGGGTGTCCTCTGGATCGCCCGGACGGGCGCTCAGTGGCGGGCGCTCCCGGGGCGCTACGGCAAATAGGACACCGTCTACAAGCGCTTCCTCCGCTGGTGTGAGCAGGGCGTCTGGGAGCGGATGCAAGACGCCTGTGCCGCTGATCCCGATAGGGAACACCTCTTGCTGGACAGCACCATTATTTGGGCCCATCCCTGGGCGGCGGGGGCGCCGCACAAAAGGGGGGCCAGGCGTCGCAGGGCCTGGGCCGGAGCCGGGGCGGGTTCAGCAGCAAAATCCATATGAGCGTGGACGGTCTGGGAAACCCGCTCCAGTTCCAGATCACCGCAGGCCAAGCCCATGACATCACCCAGGCCGAGGCGCTGCTGCCGCCCACCCCCATGACGTACGTGATCGCCGACAAGGGGTATGACGCCGAGGCCTTCGTCCAGGTGATCCAAGAGCGGGGCGCGGTCCCGGTCATCCCGCCCCGGTCCAACCGGAAGACGCCCCGGGAGTACGATGCCCATCTCTACAAAGAGCGCCACCTGGTGGAGTGCTTCATCAACAAGATCAGGCACTACCGGCGCATCTTCTCGCGGTACGACAAGCTCGCAACCACCTACCTCGGTTTCCTCCACTTCGTCAGTACCCTCATCTGGTTACGATGACAATGTCAACAGAACCTAGTCTGTTGATCTCCCTCCAGACAACATTGTGCCTGTGAAATAACCTCAGGGATCGTTCTGCTCGGTTGCGAAAAGTAAGCCCATTGGCTGTCAAGGGCCGGTGTTCACAATTTACCATCAACCGTTGTCCTCAGGGTAATCGGTGCAGACGTTCAAAAGCGGCTGACGGGGTGATATGTCCACGCTATGCGCCGAGTCCTGTCGGGATATTGCAGGTCACGTTCGTTCATCCTGGGATGAGCGCACGCCACCTACATCGGTCTTTCCATCCGGAATCAAGGTTCTGGGCGTTGGTGGGTGGCTGGAGCGGCTGGCCAGGGCTGCATAGCTGGGCCGAACACGAGGACCAAGAGACGGGAGCCACTATCTCGTCCCGTGGATCTTCCAAGGCGTCGTCCCTTTTCACATATTCAGAGGATGCCAGAGTGGACGGGGAGTTCGGGGAGCGAGGCTGTCGCACAAACTGCAAGCGTGGGGCTGTGGCGTGTAGGATGATGGCAGAACAGCGGACGGAGGCGTCCCGAGGAGCCAGCGGTGCCCCAGAACTTTCTTCCCTGTGAGCGTGACCAGCAGTACCTGATGCCGCCGAGTCTTCGGGACTGGCTGCCGGAGGATCACCTCGCCTGGTTCGTGCTAGACGCCGTGGCCCAGATGGACCTCTCTGCGTTCTATGCCGTTTACCGCCAGGATGGCTGGGGCCGGGCGGCCTGCGAGCCCGGGATGCTGGTGGCGCTCTTGCTCTACTCGTACTGCGGCGGGGAGCGCTCCAGCCGGCAGATCGAGCGGCGCTGCCGGGAGGACGTCGCCTACCGCGTGCTGGCGGCCAACCAGGCACCGGACCATGCCACCATCTGCCGTTTCCGGCAACTCCACGAGGAGGCGCTGGCGGGGTTGGTTGTGGAGGTGCTGCGCCTGTGTGCCGAGGCGGGGATGGTGCGTGTGGGGGTGGTGGCGCTCGACGGCACGAAGCTGCGGGCGAACGCCAGCCGCGAGGCCAACCGCGGGCCAAACACCATTGAGGCGGAGGTGCGGAGCATCTTGTCCGAGGCCGCGCAGGTGGACGCCGAGGAGGACGCGCGTCTCGGGGAGGAGCGAGGCGACGAGCTCCCGCCAGGCCTGCGGCGGCGGGAGGACCGGTTGGCCCGTCTGGGCGCCGCCCAGGAGCGGCTACGCGAGCGC
>CAZKTO010000020.1:0-42439 GCA_964555685.1 uncultured Dehalococcoidia bacterium | reverse complement strand
CTGGGAACACCTTTCTGTCAAGAAAGGGTTCCCAGGACAACCGAACGACCCTGAGGCGGGCGGGCGCGGCGTTTGTCCCGGACGCCGTTTGCGTTGCACCAGAGCGAGGATGGTGCCGCCCGGACCGGACCGAACGATAAGCCGCCTCTGACGTTCTCATTATTGGCTGCCCGCCAGGGGTGGCCTCGGAGAGATCCCGCATGGAGCTGAAAGCAGGAGAATGGACTCTGCGCTCGTGGACGATGGCGGACGTTCCCTCCCTAGTCAAATACGCCAACAACCGCAACGTCTCTCGGAACCTGCGCGATATATTTCCGTACCCCTATACCGAGGCGGACGCCCTGGCGTGGATAAGCGGCAACCAAGGGCGAGAGCCCACCACGGCATTTGCCATCGCCTCCAGCAAGGAAGCGATCGGGGGCATCGGCGTTCATCCTCAGGCTGACGTGTATCGCCGGTCGGCCGAGATCGGTTATTGGCTCGGAGAGCCGTTCTGGGGCCGCGGGATAGCTACGAAGGCAGTCGCCGCCCTGGTGCAGTACGCCTTCGCCACCTTCGACATCGTGCGCCTAGACGCCGGAGTGTTCGAGTCGAACCCGGCATCCATGCGCGTGCTGGAGAAGAACGGCTTCCTCCTGGAAGGCCGGCTCCGGATGCACGTCACCAAGGACGGACGGACCATGGACCTCTTCGTGTACGGGCTGGTGCGCCGCTAAGCGAAGATCCCTTGTTTTGGTCAGCGCCGCCGCCAACCGGTGTCCCTCCGCAGGGCGCGGCGCTAGACGAAGGCCTGGTCCAGCGCCCGCAGCTGCTCCGGCGGGAGGCGCCACCCCGCGGCCGCGCAGTTCTCGGCCACCCGCTCGGCCCGGTTGGACTTGGGGATGGCGATGACGTTCGGCTTCGAGATGCACCAGTTCAGCGCCACCTGCGCCACCGTCTTCCCGGCCTCCTGGGTGACCCGCTGGAGGACCTCCAACGCACGCTGGTGTCGCGGCGGAAAGCGCGACATCAGGGAGCCCCGCGCCAGGGGGCTATAGGCCATCACGGTGATCGCGTTCCTCTGGCAGTAGGGAAGCAAGTCCTCTTCGATCTGGCGGTTGAACAGGTTGTAGATGACCTGATTGCAGACGATGCGGTGCTTGGCCAAGGCCGCCTGCGCCTGCTCCAGCTCGGCGACGGAGAAGTTGCTGACGCCGATGAACCGCACCTTACCCTCGTCCGCCAGCGTCTCCATGGCGCGCATCGTCTCCCGGATAGGCACGCGCGGGTCGGGCCAGTGGACCTGGTAGAGATCGATGCGGTCGGTCCCCAGGCGCTTGAGGCTCTCCTTTGCTGCCCGGAGGACCTCGTCGTAGCGCAGATGGTCGCCCGAGACCTTGGTTGCCAGGAAGACCCCGTCGCGCCGTCCGGCGATGGCCTTGCCGACCACGTCCTCGGTCCCATACCCCTCAGCCGTGTCGACCAGCGTGGCCCCCAGCTCGATGCCGTGCCGCAGGGGCTCGACGCCGCCCCGGTACTGCCAGGTGCCGACGCCGATGGCGGAGACCTGGACGCCCGTCGCTCCCAAGGGCCGCAGCTCCATCGCTCACCCCCGCACGATGCCCGATGGTCTATGGTGGCCTACGCGGGCCCCCTCGCGCAAGCGGGCCCGCCCGCAACCCCGGGTCTTTTCATGAACTCATCCCGTCCTTCAGCCGAAGGACCCTCCCCGTTCATGGGGGAGGACTTTGCCCCAGTATGTCATTCCTACGAAAATGCAGCCCTCTCCCCCGCCCGCCTGCGGCGGTCTGCCCCCTCTCCGGCTCGGAGAGGGGGCAGACCGCCGCAGGCGGGCGGGGGAGAGGGCCACCAGGCGCCCCTATTTTCATCCTTCCTGGTGCTGGACGCCAGCATGATCGATTCTGAGAGGCGGTGAACAGATCGCCCGTAGGGGCGGGCCGGAGCCCGCCCCGATCGAAGCCGAAGGGTGCCCGCCCATCTGGGGCAACCACGGGGGGTTGCCCCTACGAAGGAAAAATTCACAGCCTCTGAGCGAAGCCGAAGGGGACTCACCACGAAGAGGGGCCATTCCCCCTTCCCTCGCAGGGAAGGGGGCCAGGGGGTTAGGGCCTATCCTGAGCCCAGCCGAAGGGTCCCCACAGGGAAGAGTCACGCTCCCATCCCAGGCAACGGGACGAAGGAGCCGTCGGGTCCCGCGGAAGCGCAGAGAGACCGGCGTCCGTGCCATCGAGGCGCGACGTCGGTCTCCCCGCTCACCAGCGATAGTTCTTCTTACCCCTGAAAGATCTCTCGTCCCTGAAAGTCCAGGCTCAGGGGGTCTGGGCGCCCCCATGATAGTAGTGGGCCGTCGCCAGCTTCACCTTCTCGGCGACGCTCAGGGGCGAAGGCGCCTCGTGGGGCTGCTCGCCAGGCGGCAGGCGCGTGGCGATGAGGATCGCCTCCACGTCGCCGTTCTTGGGCCGCTCGGGGTCCACGTGGACCCCGAAGGTGATGTTCGCGTCCGGGTCGGCGATGCCGGCGATGTAGTTCCCGGCCTCGGTGAGCTCGTACAAGGTCAGATCGGGGCCGCCGGTGATCGCGAACATCAGCCCCTTGGCGCCGTGGGCGCTCCGCTCGACCAGCGGGTTCTCCACCGCCTTCTTGACGGCGTTGAGCATCCGCTGGGGACCGGCGGCCTGCCCCACGGCCACCACGCCCATGCCGCCACGCGAGAGCACCGCCTCGAGATCGGCGAAGTCCAAGTTGATGTCGCCGGGGACGTTGACGATCCGCGAGACGGCCAGGATGGCGCCCATCATCACCTGGTCGGCGCGAGAGAAGGAGTCGCGGACCGTGGTCTTGCGCTGAATCACCGTCAGCAGCCGCTCGTTGCTGACGACGATCATCGTATCGGCGATCTGGCCCAGGGCCTCGAGGCCGGCGTCGGCGTTGCGCTGGCGGCGCCCGCCCTCGAAGCCAAAGGGTGTGGTGACGATGGCCACGGCCAGGGCCCCCGCCTCCTTCGCCACGCGCGCGACGACGGGCGCGGCGCCGGTGCCGGTGCCGCCGCCCATGCCCGAGGCGATGAAGACGAGGTCGGCCCCCTCGATCCGCTTGCGCAGCTCCATGCGGCTCTCCTCGGCGGCGCGACGCCCCACCTCCGGATTGCCGCCCGAGCCGAGGCCGTGCGTCGTCTGCGGGCCGATGGCCAGCGTGGCGACACCCGCCACCGTCTGGAGCTGGGCGGCGTCCGTGTTGACGCAGAGGAGCTCAACGCCCAGGACAGGCGTCCCGCCCATGCGCTTGACGGCGTTGACGCCGGCGCCGCCCACACCCACGACGCGGATGTGGACCCGGGCCACGTCCTGGGTGATCAGCCGCTGCGTCCTCGGATCAGAAAGCATCGCATCTCCCGGACATGGACCCGTGAGGGGGATTGAGCGGGCGGAGGGCCGCCACCCGCCGTACCTCGGTCTAGGTTCTGAACCAAGTTCAACAACCATGCTAGCCAGCCGGCCTGTGTTTGTCAAGGGTTCCGAACTCGATCCAGAGAGCAGATTAGCGGAGATTCGGGCGGGGCCGCAGGGGCGGTCTCTGCGCCAATATGTGTAATCTGCGGGTCCTCTTCGAGTCTTTGAGTCTTCAAGGGGTGCAGAGCCTACCCCGAGTCTTTCGAGGGGGTGAGGGTGAACCGAATCTGGACAGCTGCATTTCGAGATGACTTCTTGGTACTAGCGGCGCGGTCACACACTGATCGTCTTCCCGCCGTCCACCAAGACCAGCTCGCCGGTGACCATCTCGGCGTCGTCGGAGGCCAGGAACAGGATCACGTTGGCGATGTCCCGCGGCTGGGCGATGCGCCCCCACGGGACCATCTTGCCCATCTCCTTGACCCTCTCCGGATCGCGCAGGGCCTCCGTGATGTTGGTCTGCGTACCGCCGGGGCCCACGGCGTTGACGTTGATCCTGTGGGGCGCGAGCTCGAGAGCCGCCGAGCGGGTCAGCATCTTCACACCGCCCTTGGACGCCGCGTAGTGAGCGTTGCCGACGACGGCGAACTCGGAGTTGACCGACCCGAGATTCACGATCTTCCCCGGCCGCCGCTCGCGGACCCAGTAGCGGGCCGCCTCCTGGATCGTCAGGAACATGCTCTTGAGGTTCACGTCCATGACGCGGTCCCACGCCTCCTCCGTCAGCTCGAGGATGGGGGCCCAGGTGAGGATGCCGGCGTTGTTGACCAGGATGTCGTAGCGGCCATAGGCGGAGAGGGCCTGCGCGAAGAGGCGCTGGACGTCGGTCCGGCGCGAGACGTCGGCGGCCACGGGCGCGGCCTGGCCGCCGGCCTTGCGGACGAGGGCGGCCGTCTCCTCGGCCCTCCTTCCGTCGATATCGGCGACGACGAGGGCGGCCCCCTCCTCAGCGAAGCGCAGGCAGACGCCACGGCCGATGCCGCTGCTGCCGCCGGTGACGATGGCAACCTTCCCGTTGAGACGCACGGATGAGACCTCCTGGCAGGCAGTCCTGGCAAGCCTAGCGGCTGGCGGGCGCCGCTGTCCAGCGCAGGCGCAGGGCATTCGCGTCCTATCGACTCAACCCGGTCAAGTCGTTTGCTCTCACCCTGAGCCCCGATGCAACTAGGACGAAGGGTCTGGGGAGGGGCTCCCCCACCTCACCCCAGGTCCTGAGCCCCGACAAGTCGGGGCTCAGGGTGACATTCCCACAGCAATAACAAGACGCGATTACTCTGTCCCAAACCCTTTCAGGCTGGACATTTCTTGACAAGAGTTTTAGAATAGTTTCGAACTGAATCGAACGGTCGGGCGCTCCTGGGTCGGACGGGGGCGCGCCGAAATGAGGCGAAGCGTTCATGAAGGTTCAAGCGTTCTTGCAGCATGCGCACGCGGTCTTCGGGGGCTCCCATGCCGGCGACCTGAGGGTCTCGTTCGGCATGGAGACGCGGCCGGTGGTGGTGGTCCACCTGGACGACCCGCCTGGCGAAGGGGCCGGGCGTGCGGCGGCGCCGTTCCGCATCGTGCTCGGAGGAGGGATCGGGGCGACCCGTTCGCGCGCGGCGTAACACCCATCTGATATTCCCGTCCCTTCGGGCCCTCCTCCAGAACAGGCCCCTCGACCTCCGCGAGGGGCCTGTTCATCTTGTACGCGGGCGGCTGGCGAGCCGGCGCAGCAAACCATGCGATGGCCTACGGGCGTATCACGTATGCTGGCATAGCCATCACCCGGACCCATCAGGTACAATCGGCATGATGCGTCTGTCACCACTGCAACGGCCCCTCCTTCTCGTCTTCACGCTCGCTCTCACGGCGGCGCTCGCCTTGAGCGCCTGCTCCGGCGGCGGAGGCGAGCCCAAGACCCAGTTCCCAGCCTTCCAGCGCGGCAACCAGCTCTTCGTCCGCGTCTACGGCCTCCAGCTGGTGGACCAGGTCTACTACCAGGACCGGGACGAGGCCCTCTACGTCGTCCGGCCCTCGAAGCCGGAGAACAAGATCGCCGTCGTGGACGCCGAGGTCGCCAACGACCGTTCCAACACGGTGCTCATGGACGTGGACGAGGACGGCTACACGCTCCTGGACAAGGACGGCAAGGAGTACAAGTCGGTCAACCCGTTCAAGAGCCGGGAGCTGGTGCCCAGCAAGCCGCGCACAGAGCTCTACTACACCTTCATCTGGGGCAACTTCGAGCTCCAGAACGGCTACGGCATCCGGGCCGCGGCCCTCTTCGAGGTCCCCAAGGACGCGAAGCCGACGCAGTTCCGCTGGGATACCGTCGATACGGTCTACGTCCGGTTCACCGGGCAGTAGGGTCGGCGCAGCCAGCCGCGCCCGGCTTCGCCTTGACACCCCCTGGGGTCGTGCTAAGATGGGGCCGAAGTCCCCACCCGTTCGTGGGGGCTTGTTGCGTATGACGAGCGTCATGGCCACACGTCCGGTCCTGCTAAAGCGACGGGGGTCCGTCGCCCGCATCGTCCTGAACCGGCCCGAGGCCGCCAACGCCATCGATGACGAGGCGGCCCTGGCGCTGCGCGCCGCCTGCCAGTCGATCATCGAGGACGACGGCATCACAGTGGCCATCGTGACGGGAACCCGGGGCGTGTTTTGCGCCGACGACGGGTCGCTGCCCGTGGCCTCTCTCGAGTCGCTCCGCCGGCTCCGGGTCGCCAGCGCCATCGCCGCCATCCCCAAGCCGACCATCGCCGCCATCAACGGCGACGCCCTGGGGCACGGCCTGGAGCTGGCCCTGGCCTGCGACCTGCGGATCGCCGTGGAGGGCGCGCGGCTGGGCCTGGGCCACGTGGGGCGCGGGGCGATCCCGTGGGACGGAGGGACGCAGCGCCTGCCGCGCCTGATCCCCAGGGGCATCGCCCTGGAGATGCTGCTGACGGGCAGGACCATGGACGCCCGCGAGGCTGAGCGCATCGGCCTCGTGACCCGGGCGGTCCCGCACGCCGAGCTCGAGACGGAGGTGCAGGCGCTGGCCGAGAGGCTCGCCGTCTCCGCCCCCATCGCCGTGCGCTACGCCAAGGAGGCGGTGCTCCAAGGCATGGACCTGCCTCTCGATCACGCGCTGCGCCTCGAGGCCGACCTGGCTGTCCTGCTGCACACCTCCAAAGACCGCGCCGAGGGGATCCGGGCCTTCCTGGGGAAACGCCCCCCCAAATTCACGGGTGGCTAGCCTGCGCATGAGCGGGTTCGAGACGATCACCGTGGAGAGGCGCGACGGGGCCGCATGGGTGACCCTGAACCGGCCGCGCGTCCTCAACGCCTACAACGTCCGGATGCGCGACGAGCTCTGCGAGGCCCTGGGGCTTATCGCCGAGGACGACGAGGTGCGGGTGGCCGTCTTTCGCGGCGCCGGCGACCGGGCCTTCTGCGCCGGGGCCGACCTCACGGAGTTCGGGACGGCGCCCTCCCAGGCCATCGCGCGGCAGGTGCGGTTCGAGCGGGACGTGTGGGCGAGGCTCCTGGGCTTGCGCCAGCCACTCATCGCGGCGGTGCACGGCTACTGCCTGGGCTCGGGTCTCGAGATCGCCCTCTGCTGCGATATGCGAATCGCCTCGGCGGACGCGCGCTTCGGCCTGCCGGAGACGGGCCTGGGGATGATCCCCGCGGCCGGCGGGACGCAGACGATGCCCCGCGCCGTGGGCCGGGCCCTGGCGATGGACGCGCTCCTCACGGGCCGGACGATCGAGGCGGCGGAGGCGGAGCGCATCGGCCTGGTGAACCGGATCGTCCCGCGGGAGGCTCTCTTCGACGAGGCGGCGCGGCTCGCCAGCCAGCTTTCGTCGCTGGACCAGGAGGCGCTGCGTCTGGCCAAGGAGGCCGTGACGCGCGGGCTGGACCTGCCGCTGGAGCGGGGGCTGGCGCTGGAGTGGCGCCTGGCCCGGCGGCTGGCCGGGGCGAGAGGATAACAGGCTGGAGCCGGCCGCCCAAAAGAGAGCGGGCCGCGCCTGTCCGGGCGGCGAGCCGGGGCGGCGCCCGTAGGGAGGGACGGATGAACACAACCGAGTTTCTGATGGTGACGGCGGCGGTCGCCCCCGACCGCACGGCCATCGTCTTCGAGGGCCTCCGGCACAGCTACAGCCAGCTCAACCAGCGCTCCAACCGCCTGGCCCACGCCCTGGCCGGCATGGGCGTGGCCAAGGGCGACCGGGTCGCCATGATCGAGGTCAACACCAACCACATCATCGAGGCCTACTTCGCCTGCGCCAAGGCAGGCGCCGTCTTCGTGCCGCTCAACTTCCGTGCCAAGGCCAACGAGCTAGCCTACATGACGCAGGACTCGGGCGCCGCGGTGCTCATGGCCGGGCAGCGCTACCTCCCCATGGTCGAGCAGTTCAAGAGGGACACGCCGGGCGTCAAGCACTACATCAGCCTCGGCGGGAAGCACAAGGGGATGCAGGAGTACGAAGCGCTGCTCGCGGCGGCACCCGAGGACGACTACTTCAGCGACATCGCTGATGACGACATGACGATCCTCCTCTTCACGGCGGGCACCACCGGCCGGCCCAAGGGCGTCATGCTGCTCCATCGCAACTTCTCCGAGTACGTGACCAACAACGTGAGCCCCGTGGAGCCGGACGTGGAGGAGAAGAACATCCTCACGGTGCCCATGTACCACATCGCGGGCATCCAGGCCATGATGGCGGCCGTCTACGGGGGCAGGACGCTCGTCATCCAGCGCCAGTTCGAGCCCGAGGAGTGGATGCGCCTGGTCCAGGAGGAGCGCTGCGGCCGGGCCATGATGGTCCCCACCATGCTCAAGCAGCTCATGGACAACGAGCGGTTCTCCCAGTACGACCTCTCGAGCCTGAAGGTCATCACCTACGGCGCGGCGCCCATGCCCCTGGAGGTCATCAAACGGGCCATCGCGGTCTTCCCGGAGACGCGCTTCATCAACGCCTTCGGCCAGACGGAGTCGGCGGCCACCATCACGATGCTGGGCCCCGAGGACCACGTTATCCAGGGGACACCGGCGGAGCGGGAGAAGAAGCTCAAGCGCCTGGGCTCCATCGGGAAGCCGCTGCCGGACGTCGAGGTGAGGATCATGGGGGAGGACGGGAGGCTGCTGCCGCCGGGCCAGGTGGGCGAGATCGTGGCCAAGGGCGCGCGCATCATGAAGGGCTACTGGAAGCAGCAGGACGCCACCAGCGCCACCATCGACAAGGGCGGCTGGCTCCACACCGGCGACATGGGCTACGTGGACGACGGCGGCTATATCTTCCTGGCCGGCCGCGCCAAGGACGTCATCAAGCGCGGCGGCGAGATGATCTCCCCGGAGGAGGTCGAGAACGTCATCCTGGCGCACCCGAAGGTGGAGGACTGCGCCGTCATCGGGGTACCGGACGTGACGTGGGGCGAGCGCGTGCGGGCCGTCATCGTGCCCAGGGCCGGCGAGACGGTCAGCCCGGAGGAGATCACCGAGTGGTGCCGGTCGCGGCTGGCCAGCTTCAAGAAGCCCGAGTCGGTGGTCCTGACCGGCGAGATCCCCCGGAACCCCATGGGCAAGATCCTGAAGCGCGTCCTCCGCGAGCAGTTCAACCAGCCGATCACGGGATAGCCGGGACTCTCCCCTGTTTCCGGCGCCGAGGACATCTGTGCCCCAGCACTGCTGGCACGAACTTTACAGCGGGCCCTGGACCATCACCGGCAATCTGGCGAAGGTAAAGGCGATTCATGAGCTTCACAGGCTCATCAGCGGCGCCGCCCAGCGGGCTAAACATCTCTTTGCAGGGCTGTACATCCACGCGCGCAGGCCTTAAGGTTGCCCAGGCCCCGCCAGCGATAGAGGCTTGACCTCGGCCCGTCCGCCGTGGTCGAATACCCGCCGGTGGTCTGTGGCCAGTTCAGCAGCATGACAGGTGAAGGAGGCGGTCGATGATGCGCTTTGGTCTGTTCTTCGAGCTCGAGGTGGGCGACGCCGGCTACACCGAGCGGGACATCTGGCATAACGCCCTGACCCAGGTGCACTACGCCGAGCAGTGGGGCTTCGACTCGGTCTACTGCGTGGAGCACCACTTCAACCCGGGATACTCCCACTCGCCGTGCCCGGAGATCTTCTTCGCCGCCGCCTCCCAGCGGACCAAGACGATGCGCATGGGGACGGGAGTCCAGCTCCTGCCCATCGCCCATCCGGTACGCGTCGCCGAGCGCGTCGCCGCCATCGACATCCTGACGGACGGCCGGTACGACTTCGGCATCGGGCGCGGGACGTTCCGGCCCGAGTTCGTGACCTTCGACAAGCCGCCCGCCCAGGGACCGACCAAGGACCTGAACCGCGAGCTCTTCTTCGAGTGCCTGGAGGTCATCAAGAAGTGCTGGACCCAGGACTCCTTCACCCACGAGGGGAAGTTCTACAAGTTCACCGAGCCGCTGCGCGTGGTGCCCAAGCCCGTGCAGAAGCCGTACCCGCGCCTCTTCGCCGCCACGGGCAGCCCCGACTCGTTCGTGCTCTACCCCAAGATGGGGCTCCACATCATGCCGAACACGGCCGTCCAGCCCCTGGACCGGCTGGCGGCGCAGCTCCCCGCCTCCTACCAGGCGTGGAAGGAGGCCGGCTGGGACAAGAAGCTGGGCCCGCTCCAGGTGAACAACCTGATCCCCGTCCACTGCGCCAAGACGCGGAAGAAGGCCGTCGAGCAGATGAAGCCCTACGAGCTCTGGTACTACACCAAGCTGCGGGAGTTCTTCGCCCCCAAAACGGAGGAGGAGAAACGCCTTGCCGTGCAAGCCTCCGGCGGGCGAGGCGCCGGCGCGTTCTGGGAGGAGCCGAACTGGGACTACATCTACGGCGAGCGGATGGTGATCTGCGGCGACCCGGACGACTGTGTCCAGCAGATCAAGGAGTACGAGCAGGCGGGGGTGAACCGGCTCATGGCCCAGTTCCAGGTGGGCGGGATGCCCCACGACCTGGTGATGGAGGCCATGGAGCTCTTTGGCGCGGAGGTGATCCCGTTCTTCCAGTCGCGGTGAGACGTGCGGGCGACGGTCACAGAGCTACCCGTGTTCGCAATACAAGCGAAACCGGCCTCGTCCTATCTTCTCTCCCCCGGTGGGAGAGAACGGAAGAGAGGGGGACCACCCTCACCATCTCCCGTTGAGGGAGATGAAGTTTGGTGGTCAATGCGAGCTGCTGCCGGATGACGCTGCCTCCGATTGGAGCCATTCGTCACGCAGAATGGCGTACATCTTCTGGTCGAACAACGTGCCCTTCTTCAGCATGTAACCGCGAAGAGTTCCTTCAAACCGCAGCCCGACCTTCTCGAGTACCCTGGCCGAGGCGACGTTCTCCACGGCGCACGTGGCTTGGACGCGGTGCAGTTCCATCCTGCGGAACCCAAAGGCGAGGATTTCCCTGACTGCTTCTGTCATGAGCCCCTGGTTCCAATACAGGCGTGACAGCGCATAGGCTATTTCAGCGCGCTTGTGAGTGGTATCCCAGGTTCCAAACCCGGCAGTTCCAATGAGCTTGCGAGCGCTCTTGTGCTCGATTCCCCAGCCTGCAAGCTCACCCTTCTGGTACCGGTCAGTGGTCCAACCAATAAATGCTCGTGCGTCTTCGATCGACCGATGGGCTGCAAACACGACATACCGCGCCACCTCTGGGTCGGAGGCATACTCGAACATATCCGGCGCGTCGGCCATCGTCAGCTTGCGCAGGATCAGGCGCGGCGTCTCTAGCGTCGGCAGGTTTTGGTATACGTCTTCGGCCTTCATGGGTCGCTCCCACCGCCGGCCGGAGTCTGGCGCTGGGTCTGGTCATACTCCCCCCGCAGGATGCCGTACATCCGCATGTCGTGGAAGACGCCCTGCTTGAGCATGTGCTGCCGGAGCAGGCCCTCGAACCGGAAGCCGGCCTTCTCCAGGACCCGGGCCGAGGCGGCGTTCGGGACCGAGACCCGCGCCTCGATGCGATTGAGGCCCAGGCCCCGGAAGCCGAACGCGACGACCTCCCGCACCGCTTCCGTCATGAGGCCCTGGTTCCAGCAGCGCCGGGCCACGGCGTAGGCGATCTCGGCGCGGCCGTCCCGGAGGTGCCAGGCGTCGAGGCTGATGCCGCCGGCGAGCGTTCGCGCGGCCCTGAGCTCGATCCCCCAGCTGCCGGCCTTGCCCAGGGCGGCCAGCTGCTGCGCGTAGAGGATAAAGGCCCGGGAGTCCTCGACGGTCCTGTGGGCCTCCCACTCCATATAGCGCGCCACCTCGGGGTCGGAGGCGTAGTCGAACATAGCCGGGGCGTCGTCGAGGGTGAGCCTGCGCAGGATGAGCCGCTCGGTCTCCAGGGTGGGCAGGTCCCGGAAGATGTCCTCGATACTCAAGCGCGGCTCCCCGGCGCCCTGGCGCACGTGCCCACCTCCCTGTTCCTTGCTCCCCGTTCCCGGCTCCCAGTCCCTCTTTCCTCACCCCAGCCCTTGCCACTCGGGCTTGGGGGCGCGGGCCATGAGCTCCATGACCGCGCGCTCCGGCTCCATCCCCTCGAAGAGGACCTTGTGGGTATAGCTGGTGATGGGCATCTCGACGCCGAGGCGCTGGGCCATGCGCAGGGCCGCGACGGTGGTGTCCACCCCCTCGGCGACGAAGCGCATGCCCTCGAGGACAACCTTGAGAGGCCGGCCCTTGGCGAGCTGCTCTCCGACGAAGTAGTTGCGGCTCAGGCGGCTGGAGCAGGTGGCCAGGAGATCGCCCAGGCAGGCCAGGCCGGCGAAGGTGAGGGGCTGAGCCCCGGCCGCGACGCCCAGGCGGGTGATCTCCGCCAGACCCCGGGTGATGAAGGCGGCCTTGGCGTTATCGCCGTACCCCAGGCCGTCGCTCATCCCCGCGCCGATGGCGATGATGTTCTTGAGCGCGCCGCCCAGCTCGACGCCGGTGACGTCGGGATTGGTGTAGGCGCGGAAGAGGGGCGACATGAAGAGCTCGACGGCCCGGGCCGCGACGTCCTCGCGCTCGCCGGCGATGACGGTGGAGGCCGGATGGCCCTCGGCGATCTCGCGGGAGAGGTTGGGCCCGGAGAGGACGCAGGTGTTGGGACGCAGGGCCTCGGGGAGCTCCTCGGCCAGGACCTGGCTCATGCGCTGGCCGCTATCGCGCTCCAGGCCCTTGGATGCCGAGACGATGAGCATCGAGGGGCCCAGGCAGGAGCGGGCGCGGCGGGCGTTCTCGCGCATAGAGCGTGAGGGCACGGCGAAGACGACGGCGACGGCGCCGCGGGCCGCCTCCTCCAGCGAGGCGGTCACCTGCATCGACGGCGGGAACTCGAAGTCGGGCAGCCGCGCCTCGTTCTGCCGGGCGCGGGCCAGGCGCTCCGCCTCCTCGGCGGTGCGGGCCCAGAGCGTCACGGGGACCTCTCGCCGGGCGAGGATGATCCCCAGCGTCGTCCCCCAGGCACCGGTCCCGATGATGGCGACCTTCACGAGGACGCTCCGCTGCGCCCCGGGTACCCCGACCTGTCGGGGCGCTCCGGCTCACCGGGGCGCGGCTCCACCGCGATCTGCTGGTTGCGCCGGTCGCCCAGGCGCCGCTCCGTGCCAGAGAGCAGCCGCTGGATGTTGTCGCGGTGCTGGTAGAAGATGACGGGGACGCCCGCCGCCGTATAGGCGAAGTACTCCCAGGGCTCGCGGCCGGTCAGGGCCAGGACCAGCAGAGCGAAAAAGGAGAAGGCGGCGCCCACCAGCGAGCCCAGGGACACGTACCGCGCAATGGCAACGGCGACGATGCCGGAGCCCAGGGAGGCGGCGGCCCAGATAGGGCTCATGGCGAAGAGAGCGCCCATGCCGGTGGCCACGCCCCGGCCCCCACTGAAGCGCAGGAAGATGGACCAGTTGTGGCCGGCCAGGGCCGCCAGGGCCGCCAGGACCTCCACGTACCTGGCATCGCCCAGGGCCTTGGCGATATAGAACGCCGCGACGCCCTTCCCCAGGTCGAAGACGGCGACGGCCACCGCAGCCCTGAAGCCCAGGACGCGCATGACGTTCGTCGCGCCGATCTTCCCGCTGCCGTGCTCGCGGACGTCAACGCCCCTGGCCAGCCGAACCAGCACCAGCCCTGGCGGAATGGAGCCGAGGACGTAGCCAATGACGACGGCGAGGACGTTGCCGGTCATTCCTCGCTCCGCCTGCGGAAGACGAACTTGAGGGGCGTGCCAGTGAAGCCGAACGTGTCGCGGATGCGGTTCTCCAGATAGCGCCGGTAGGAGAAGTGGAGGAGCTTGGGATCGTTGACGAAGAAGACGAAGGTGGGCGGGTTGACGCCGGACTGGGTGGCGTACAGGAGATGGAGCCGACGACGTCCCACCAGCCCGGGAAGGTGCTCGCCCGCGGCCCGCTCGACGATCCGGTTGAGGTCGCCGGTGCTGATCCGCAGGTGGCGCTGCTGGTAGACGTGCCGAGCGGTGTCCATGAGTTGGCGCAGGCCCTCGCGCTTCATGGCGGAAATGTACACGATCGGCGCGTAGGGCGCGAACTTGAACTGTTCGCGAAGGAAAGCCTCGCAGCGGGCTTGGTCCAGCTCCAGCTCCCTCGCCAGGTCCCACTTGTTGACAACGAGCACGAGCCCCTTCTCCGACTCCAGCACGTAGCCGGCGACGTGGGTGTCCTGAGCGGCGCCCAGCTCGGAGGCGTCCAGGACCAGGAGGGCCACGTCGGCCCGCTCGATGGCGCGCAGGGCCCGCATGGCGCTGAAGTGCTCGACGCCCCGCTGGACGCGGCCGCTGCGGCGGATGCCCGCCGTGTCGATGAGGGTGACGCGCTCGCCCTTGTCGTCGAAGACCGTATCGATGCTGTCCCGCGTCGTCCCAGGGATTTCGTTCACCACGACTCGCTCGGCGCCCACGAGGGCGTTCAGGAGGCTGGACTTGCCGGTGTTGGGGCGGCCGACGATGGCGAGGCGCATTCCCACGGCGGGCTCCTCGGCCGGCGCCTCGGGCAGGAGCTCCACCACGCGGTCCAGGAGCGCGCCGATGCCGGAGTTGTGGAGGGCGCTCAGGGGCATGGGATCGCCGAGGCCTAGGCGGTAGAACTCGGCGGCCTCGGCCTCCCGCTTGGGGGTATCGATCTTGTTGACGCCGAGGACGATGGGCTTGTCCGAGGCGCGGAGGGTCGCGGCGATGTCGGCGTCGGCGGGGGTCAGGCCATCGATGCCGTCGGCGAGGAAGATGATCGCGTCGGCGTCGTCGATGGCCATCTGGACCTGCTGGCGGACGGCCCTGGCCAGGGAAGCATCCCCTTGGCGGGCGCTGGTCCGGTCCTGGAGGCCGGCGGTATCGACGATGAGGTAGGCGCGCCCGGCCCACTCGGCGGCGGCGAAGAGGCGGTCGCGGGTGGTGCCGGGCTCGTCGGCGGTGATGGCCACCCGCTCCCGCACGATGCGGTTGAAGAGGGATGACTTGCCGACGTTGGGCCGGCCCACGATGGCGACAATGGGCTTGGTCATGGGACAGACCGTCCGTCAGGGCAGCCGCCGGGGCTAGGCCGCGGGGCCTCCCCGCAGGAGAGCGGCCAGCACAGCCTTCTGGACGTGCAGCCGGTTCTCCGCCTGGTCGAAGACCACCGATGCTGGATGGTCCAGGAGCCCAGGGGCGATCTCCTCGCCAGCGTGAGCGGGCAGGGGATGGAGGAAGATGACGCCCGGCTTGGCGCGGGCCAGGAGCTCCGGGGTAACCTGATAGCCGGCGAAGGCGGCGCGGCGCCGCTCCCACTCGCGCTCTTGGCCCATACTCGTCCAGGCGTCGGTATAGACGACGTCCGCCCCGCGGATCGCGTCCAGGGGGTCCCGCACCATCTCGAACGGCGCCTCCGTCGCGGCGGCCAGCGACCGTGCCCGGCGGGCGATGGGCTCCGGCAGCTCGTAGCCCGGCGGAGAGGCGATGCGAAAAGCGGCGCCGGTCATGGCGGCGCCCAGGGCAAGACTGGCCGCGCAGTTGTTGCCATCGCCGACGTAGCCGATGGCGCGGCCATCGAGACGGCCCGACTTCTCCTGGATAGTCAGCAGGTCGGCCAGGGCCTGGCACGGGTGCTCGACGTCCGAGAGACCGTTGACGACCGGCACCGTGGCGTAGCGGGCCAGCAGTTCGACGTCCCGATGGAAGAAGGTCCGGGCCACCATGGCGTCCACGTACCGGCTCAGAACGCGCGCCACGTCCTCCACGGGCTCGCGCTCGCCGAGGCCCACCTCCTCCGGCCCAAGGTAGAGGCAGTGCCCGCCCAGCTGGTGGACGGCGACATCGAAGCTGGCGCGCGTGCGAAGGGATGGCTTCTGGAAGAGGAGGGCGACGCTCCTGCCCGCAAGGGTCCTGCCGCCGCCATCGCGCTTGAGGGCCGCAGCGTCACGAAGCACCCCCAGCAGTGTGTTGGGGGTGAGGTCAGCGATGGAGACGAGGTCTGACTTCTTCATGGCCGGAGAGCAACACTGGAGGGCAACAGTATAGCATAGGAGTCGGGCGGACCCGCCAGCGGGAGGGAGGAGCGCGCAGGCAGGCGACGGCGCTGGGGCTGCGGGGCCATTAGGTAGAATGGGCCCGGTATGTACCACGACACCATCGCCGCCATCGCGACGCCGGCGGGCCAGGGCGGGCTGGGCATCCTGCGGCTGAGCGGGCCCGAGGCGTGGAGCATCGCGGCCCGGCTGTGCGGCGTCCGGCTCGAGGATCGCCGCATCGTCCACGGCCACCTGCGCGACCCGCAGACGGGCGCCGTGGTGGACGAGGTGCTGCTCTCGCCCATGGCGGCGCCACGGACCTACACGCGCGAGGACGTCGTCGAGATCTCGTGCCACGGGAGCCCGCTGGTCCTGCAGCGGGCGCTGGGGCTCGCGCTCCGCTGCGGCGCTCGTCTGGCGAACCCCGGCGAGTTCACGCTGCGCGCCTTCCTCAATGGGCGTATCGACCTGGCTCAGGCGGAGTCGGTGCTGGACGTGATCCAGGCGCAGACGGACGCCGGCCTGCGCCTGGCCATCGAGGGCCTTCGCGGGCGCCTCTCGAAGCCCATCCGGGACGCGCGCCACCAGGTGCTCCAGGTCCAGGCCTATCTGACGGCATGCATCGACTTCCCCGAGGACGAGGTGGAGCGCCAGACAGACCTGGACCCGGCGCGGGCCCTCGGCGAGGCGGCGGCCGAGGTCCGGCGGCTCATCGACTCCGCCGAGGCCGGGATGGTCTACCGGCACGGCGTGCGGACGGCCATCATCGGACGCCCCAACGTCGGCAAGTCCAGCCTGCTCAACCGGCTCCTGGGCGAGGACCGGGCCATCGTGACGCCGGTCCCCGGGACGACGCGAGACACCATCGAGGAGGTGGCGAACGTCCGGGGCATCCCGTTCCATCTGATCGACACGGCCGGGCTGCGCCAGTCGCCCGACCCGGTGGAGCACCTGGGGATAGAGCGCAGCCGGAGGGCCATGGGACAGGCCGACCTGCTGCTCCTGGTGGTGGACGCGAGCGTGCCCCTGACGGCGGAGGACCGGGAGGTGCTGGCCCTGGGCGCCGGGCGGCCGCATGTGACGGTGGCGAACAAGAGCGATCTCCCCGCGGCGGTGGGCGCCGGGGAGCTGCCCTCGCCGGTGGCGCGGCTCTCGGCCCTGACGGGCCAGGGGATGGATGCGCTGCGGGAGGCGATGGCGCGGGCGGCGCTGGGCGGCAAGGCCTCGGTGTCGGACGCGGTGCTGGTCACGAACCCGCGCCACAAGGCGGCCCTGGAGCGGGCGCTGGAGCACCTGGAGGCTGCGCGGGAGAGCCTGGCCAACGCGATGCCGGCGGACTTCGTCACCATCGACCTGGCGTCGTGCCTGGGGGCCCTGGGCGAGATCACGGGCGAGGACGCCTCCGAGGAGCTGCTGGACACGATCTTCCGACAGTTCTGCATCGGCAAGTGACCCACCGCCGGGCGGTGGGTCATGCTGAGGCCCGACGCCGTCGGGACGAAGCATCTGGGGGGAGACGCGCCGGGCAACCGAGGGGTCACTTCTGGGGCAGCCCTGTTTTGGGTGCTATAATTTCATGCGTCTGTCATCGTTCCCGGATAGCTCAGTTGGTAGAGCGGGCGGCTGTTAACCGCCATGTCGCAGGTTCGAGTCCTGCTCCGGGAGCCAGTCTGGTCCCGCACGAACCACTTCGCCAGTGCTTCCTTTCCTCACAGCGTCGGGCAGGTCGGTCATCGCGTACACCTCCAGGACGATCTGTCGCTCATTCACCTCGACCCGCTGGAGCAACACCTGCATCAACTCGCGTTGCTCGTGGGGTCTCAGCTGACCAAACAGCGCATGGGCCTGTGCCAGCGCGGCTCGCACTGCATCAGTGGAGACCGCCTCTCGGTCCAGGTCAGCCAGGGCATTCGTCACCTCGGCCAGCCCGCGTTCCAGATCCGCTTGCCGCTGCCCCAGGTCGTTCAGCTTGTCCCGGAGAAAGCCCCGACCGGCGTGAATCTCCATAGCGGCCCACTCGGTCAGCAATCTGTCTGCCATCGTCTTCACCTCGCGCAGGTCTTTCTCCAACCCCGCCCGCTGGCGCTCCAACCTCGGTTTCCCCTGCTGAAGCCTCCGGTTCGTCTCTGCCGTCAGCCGGGACAGGAGTTCCGCGTCGTCGGCCAGGAGGCGCAATCGGTCCAGAACCACACCCTCAACCTCCTCGGCAGCTACGCGTAGCCCGCAGGCCCGACTCTTACACCGGTAGTAGAAGTACTTCTTGCCCGTCCGCCCCGTGGCGCTCTCCCCCTCCATCCCGGTACCGCAGCGCCCGCAACCCAGTAGCCCTTTGCCCAAGCAGTAGACATGCTCGATGGGCTTCGCCCCATTCCGGTTGGACTGGCCGTTCTCCGCCATGAGCCGCTGCGCCTGGGTGAACTTTTCCTGCTCCACGATGGCGGGCCACACCGCGTCCACGATCTGGTACTGGCTCCCCTGTTTGCCCTTGGTCCGCTTGTGGAGCTCCTTCTTCCCGACGTAGGCCGGGTTCTTGAGGACGTACTGCACCACCGTCTTCTGGAACTCCACCCCAGGCCGGTACACATTCCTGCGCGAGGTGTACCTCTTGCTCCGGTAGCCCCGGCGGTTCATCGCATCGGCGGTCTCGACGATGGAGCCGCACTCGAGGTACTTGTCGAAGGCGTACTGGACGATGACAGCCTCTTGCGGGTTGGGGATGAGACTGCCCTTCTTGACTGGGTCGGCGTCATAGCCCAGCAGCCTGCCTCCGTTCCATAGACCCCGCTCCGCTCGGGCGATGGTGGCATCGCGGGTGCGCTCCGAGGTCTGCTCCCGCTCGAACTCCGCCAGGGCCATCATGATGGTCACGAAGAGGCGGCCCTGGGCCGACGTGGTGTCGTAGTTCTGCTTGAGGCAGACGAACTCCGCCCCGTGCTCATTGAGGAACTCGAAGAACCAGAGGAAGTCCTTCACCGACCGGCAGAGGCGCTCCAGGGCCGTGCATAAGACCGTGTTGACCCGCCCCGCCTGGATGTCAGCGAAGAGGCGCTGGTACTCCTTGCTCCGCATGGAGACCTTGCCAGAGACACCCCGGAGCTCGTAGACGCCCGCCTCCACCCACTCTTCGCCGCAGGCCGCGGTCTTGTACTCGATGTGCTTACGGAGACGTTGCAGTTGGGTCTTGAGGGAGCCCTCGTCGTTAGCTGCCTGGCGGTCGGTGCTCACTCGAAGGACCAGCGCCACCCGTTTCACGGGCGCTTCTTGGGCGTGTTGGGCTGTCCGTTGCAGCGTGGTCATTGGTCCGCCTCGCGCCCCGGGTGCTCCAGGGCATCGGTAGTAGGCGGTACATCGCTACAGAAGTCAACGGGTTCAGCGCCTGCCTGCTGGTTCTCATGTGCCAGGAGCCGCTCGATGCCAGTTGCAAGGAGGGAGACCAGGCGTTGACCACGTCCTCTCACGGGCGGCCGATGTACGTCCCGCACCACCACGTGTCGCGGCGATCCCCATGACGAGGGCCGGCCGGGGGTAGGGGTCTGCGCGGGGCTGGGCTCAGGCTTGCATTCCTGCCTACCTCCGCCCCCACGCTGTGCTCGGGTCTCCATACCCCGAAGCGTAGCCCGCTACATGTTCACTCAATTGCGCGCGTGGAATTCGGCGAACGCGATTTTGGCGAACCTCAATGCGACCGGAGCTTGCGGAGCACGCGCCTGACGGCCTGCTCGGTGAGGATAGCCATGTGATCGTGTCGGGCCATGCGGTAGAGGCGGTTGGCATCAGCATCCGTGCTGATCAGGTAGGGAGTCAGTCCCGCCCTGGAGCGGTCGAGGACGTACTTTTCGAACTCGTCGCGCTGCGCTGCGGGCCGGCGAGGCTGACCCGGCCTCGGGCCTGGCCGCTCCGGCTCGCGCCCGCCTCCGAAGGCGTGGCGATACGCCCGGTGCAGCTTGTTGGCGGAGCGATATGAGGTGTCCGGCGCTTCAATGGCGAGTTCGATGCCCCGCTCTAGCTCGGAGCGCCCAAAGTTGGGCCCCAGGTGGAATGGAGGCCGGACCCACACAACCCCGAGCGGGTGCAGGAGCAGCCCAAGGAGGACGCTCTCGGACCACAAGTCGGGATGCCACCCCACCTGCTGGAGGCATTCCCGTAAGCTCGCGCGGATTTCCTGAGCACGCTCGCCGAGCTTCCGCACGATGGGAGCCTCGGGCATGATCCGCGCGGGGAGCGGCTGCCCCTGCCCTGTCTCGCTGCCCGGAGCCAGCAGCACAGCGAGGTCGAAGATAATCATCGATGTCAACAGCACGAGGTCCACATCCGTCAAGGGGAAGCCGGAACGAGAGAGTACTGGGGCGAACCCAATGACGAGCGAGCCCCAATAGTCGTGGAACTCTTGCCGGAGCGGCTGATAGACGGGAACGTTCGCCTGCAGACGCTGGATAAGTCGAAGGACCATCCGCTGGGCGACTTCTTCTTGCTTAAAGGTCTCCCGCAGGGGCACGGGCGCCCACCTGGTGTCGACCCGTGACACCCAGGGAGGCCAGTAGAGACAGGGGCGGAGGTCCTGGGTTTGCCAAGCAGGAAACGGCGGTCTGTCGGGAGCGCGGACGCGGAAGGTTGTGCCCACAATCGATACTGCATTTAGCTGGAACCCGACCTTCGGTTCCTGGGCCAACAGAATAGAGATGCCCCGATAGACGAGGTCGCGAAGGGTGACGTTCATGTAACACCAAATGAACAGGGTCGAGGCCGAGTTTCAGACAGACGTTTGTTGGTGCGGCGGCGGACATAATGATCCGCTGATGATACTAAGCCGAGAAGGAGCACATTACGATTATATCCAATTGGGCTTGCTGAACTAACCCGGCGAATGCGGCAGAAGACGTCGTGGGCTGGGCTATCCCAGTCCCAGCGATGCCGCGACCCGCCGCCATGCCGCGTCCTGCTCTCCCTCCAGCCGGCGCAGGTACACTGTCGTCACCCCAAGGGAGCTGTGGTCCAAGAAGCGGCTAACGTCTTCGATGGACTCCCCGGCCTCGCGGCGGAGCTTGGCGGCTGAGTGCCGGAAGATGTGCACACCCGCCGGCGGGATGCCCGCCGCTCGGAAGTACCGCTGAAGGTTGCCGTAGAACGTGCCGCCAGTCAGGCCCTTGCCGTTCCCGTTGGCCCCTGACGGCCACAGGGGCGCGTCGGGCGGGAGATCGGCCATGGACTGCCCATACGCTGCCAGTGCGGCCCGTGTCGCGTCGTAGGCCGGCCGTGGGAGCTCTCGGCGACCGCGCTTGCCCCCCTTGCCTCGGTAGCTGTAGTACACCCGGTCGCCGTCCACGGTGAGGTCGCCTGCTTTCATGCCCAGGACCTCGGCCCGCCGACGCCCCGTGAGCACCAGAGTGAGGATGATGGCCCGGTCCCGCAGGCCCACCGGCGTGGCGGGGACCACGGCCAGGAGCTTCTGGACGTCCAATGCACTCAGGCCCCTGGGCGGGCTCGGGGCGACCTTGGGGCGCTCCAGCTTGTCGCAGGGGTTCGCCCGGACGATCTCCATGCGAATGAGGAATCGGTAGAAGGAACTCAGGCAGGCGATGCGGGCGCCGATGGTGATGGCCGAGGGCGTCTTGCCGGAGAGCCCCGTGCCGTGGGCGTAGACGAAAACGTCCTGGGCGGTGACGAGCTCGGGAGTCTTGCCCAGCCTGCCGAAGAAGTCCTGGAGCATGCGGGAGTAGCTCTCCACGGTCCGGCGGGACCCCGAGCGGCGCTCCTTCTCAGCCAGGAAGGCGTACAGGGCGCGCTGCCAGCCGGTGGCGTCGGTGAAGGGGGCAAGGGTGGTGGTGTGCATGTTCTGCCTCCTGTTGCGGAAGTCAGGACACTATGTTGCTCTTGTGTTCGCCAGAGTCAAGGTGGAGAGCCCGGAGCTAGAAAGACGGAAGACCCCATCAGGGCGAGGAAGGTCGAGTCGCCAGGTCGCCGGAAGCATTGGTTCCATCCTCGCCGTCACGTAGCGGGCGGGTCCGGCAACTCCAGCGGGGGGTAGAACGGCTGACTGTCGGGAGCCTTCATGGCGTCCATGAAGGTCTTGATCCCATAGTCCTTCTCCAGGTTCCCGAGGTTCCAGGCCTGCCGCTTGTAGTTCCAGTTGTTGGGCCGCAACGCGTGCGCCTTCTTGAACTGGGTAATCGCGTCCTGGGCATTGCCCAACTGGTGCAGATAGACCCCTAATCGGAAGTGCGCCATCGCCTGGACATCTTCCCAGGCCTGCTTTCCCATGTGCGCCTGCACGCCCTCTGGGGCCTGGACGTAAATGCTGCGCGGGCCCTTCTCGACCCAGTCGCGCAGGGCGTCAAGGTATTTGTGGTTCGTCGTCACTTCACCGGTCTGGAAGTTCCGGCGCTGCGCATAGATCGGATCGTTGGCGCGGACGATCCGGAGCTCCTCGTCGATCCAGAAGGCCGCGGGGACGTTCTTGGTGTTGTACAACTCCGGCATGCGGTGATGCTCGTCGAGGAGCGAGGGATGCTGCTGCCTGGCGGCTTGCACGAACGGCAACGCGGCCGCGGCACCCTTGCTTTCGCAGGCAACGGTGATGACCTCGAAGTTCCTGGCCTTAAGCTCTTCCCGCATCTCCTGCCAGACCGGCAGGTCAAGTCTGCAGCTTCACCACGAGGCCCAGGCCAGGAGGAAGAGCTTCTTCCCCTTGTAGTCAGCGAGCCAATGGGGTTTGCCTTCGAAATCTGGGAGGGTGAAGTCGGGAGCTTGGTGAGAGGCGAGTCGTTGCTTCCACTCCCAACCTGCGGGCCCGAAATACCAGATGTCGTGCGCGCCGTCGTGAGCGAAGGGCTGCTCGATCAGGCGGGCAAACTCGGCGAGGTTGAATCGTCTAGCCCACCCCATTCCCTCAATGAAGCGGTCCTGCCGCTCTACGGGAAGAGGCACGCAGATGTTCTCGCGGCACACGCCTTCTGGCTTGACCTCCCAGCCGGCCGCCGCCTTCAGGTCAGCCATCGTCAGCCAGAGCTCGTCTCCCCTCTTTTCACTGATCGTGACGGCAGTCGGCCTGTCCCGGTACAGGACTGTGGCGGCGATGGGAGAGGTCTTCGATCCCCGCGGCGGCATGCCCCACCCCCTTCGGCCGCCTAATACGGCGGCAACGTCTTGCGAGATAAGGTATCACTCGTGGATTGCCCCCACAATGGGCGCGTGCGCGTGGGGTAGCACCCTGCTGCACCAACACAGTCGGGAGCCTGGGGGCGGTTTCCCTCTCTCAGACGGCTCTGTGACCGACACGATGACCTGATCGTGCGGCAGGAGATAGATCGAATCCCGTACGGGGGGCTCTGTGGACAGTACTCGAACCGTCTCCGGCCTGACCTCATGCCGAGGTTGAGGCGGCTTTTGGACGCGTAATGACAAGCCGTTTGCCTGAGCATGAGTACGACCGCGTCCGGGAAGTGCTGTCTAGTTATCTTGGTTTTGAGTGGGCGACCCTCTTTTCTGGATAGGTCAATTGGTTGCCACTGTGACCACGCCATAGGCAGCTGACGTGGTGGATTCCTTGATCACCTTACCGCCTTTGCTGATTTGCACTGTAAAGCTGCCAGCTTCACTCTGTTTCTGGAATACTACAGAGGCGATGGAACCCTTGACCGTATAGGACGCTGGAACGGTGCCATCAACTGAGTGTCCCGTCGAACTACCGTCTCCGCTAACCACCAGGTAGGAGCCGGAGAACTTCAAGCCAGCCGTACCGGAAACCTCAATCTGATATTCGGATGCGGTAATGCCAGCACAAGCCATAGACAAAAGACTGACACAAACCACCAAGGCAACAACTAAGGCAACATTTCTGCGCAACGTCTACCCCTTTTTGATGCTTCACTCATTCGGTGTGGCATGGCACATACATACCGAGTCTTCTCCAAATACAAGTCCTTCTGGAACGCCGCTGGCCGCAGTCTACCACTTCACGCAATCGACGGTGACCCTTTCCGTGCTCGCCTTGGTACGCGCCCGAGGCCCAGGAGGCCCGGCGCCGGGGCGGGTGGGCCACGTCTCGGGCTGCGCACGCCACCCGTCGGGGTGGATGGCGTTGCGCCACGATCCACACATCGTGTCACTTGGGGGGATCGACAGTACCCCTCGGGATATGTGAGTCAGGGGCTTGCGATCTCCTCACAGGCCAGGAATGTCCGATGGCCGCCGCGTCAGGCTTTCGCCCCTTTCCCGCATCTCCTTCATTCTCTTGAAGAAGCGCTCGCCACCCATGCTCCCCGGAACCTCGATGTCCCCCCACTGCCGCAGCATGCTGATGCTTTCGGGCCATAGCTCAGTCGCCTTCTGGAAACACCTCTGCGCCTCAACCGCCTTCGCGTGGGCGAACAGGATCGAACTCTACCGTGAACACAGGGTTGGCCTAACGATGGTTGCAGCTGGAAATGACCCCCCAAGCGCCGCCGGCAGTATAATCGTGGCCTCAGGGAGCTCGCTACCTCACCGGCCTAAACGCTCTGCTCGTGAAGTGTCTCAATTTCGCTGAACTCCAACAGAGCCCATGTACCAAGCCAAACAGCCGGTCACGTCTGAACGGGTCATCCGTAGTCTGACGGAGGGGGTCAGCGGCTAGAGTCACCGGCATGGACCACCGTTCGATCTATTTGCCGCTCCTATGGGTCTGCACCACGGCTTTCGCGCTGCGAGTGATGGGCCAGGTCTACGTCGCGTTGTACAAGCCACGCTGGCTGCCGCCTATGGAGGAATGGTACGCGGGGTTGCTGCCCTATCCGCTCCTCCTGCCAGCGCAGTTGCTTATCCTCATCGCCATGACCCTCGGAGCGTACGACTATTCCCTGGAACGAGGCCCATTCTTTATCACCAACGCAACAGGAGGCAAGATCATCGTGGGGCTGGCGGGGCTGTATTTCGCGGGCATGGTAGTGCGTTATGTCGTCACCATGCTGCGGCACCCCGAGCGCCGCTGGGTTCGCATCCCCGTGCCCATCGCGCTGCACTGGGTGCTGGCAGGGTACCTCTTTCTCTGGGGCAGCGCCTTCCTGTACGACTGAGATTAGTCGTGGGCGGCCCACCAGGCACCAACCAGGGCGCCCAGGGTGACGAGAATGGCGGCAGCAATGAGGGCGATGAGAGCGACGAAGGCCCGGGTGAGCCCGCCCAGGCCGCCCAGCCCGACCAGGCCCATGACGAGGCCGCCGGCGATGCCCAGGACGAGGCCTGCCGACCAGCCAAGGCACAGGCGCTCGGCGAGAACTTCGCCGTCAGGATTAGGCTGAGGGGTCGGTAGAAACCCGCCCAGGCCGCCGGAACCGACGGCGTGGGCCACAGCCGTCAGGCCCACCAGGAGGCCGATGCCGAGGCCAATGCCCAGACCGCCCAGGCCGGAGGCATTCACCGACTCGCCGGCGCCCATGAGGCTCAGGACGAGGGCTACCAGGAGCCCACCGAAGACGCCGGCGACTACGCCGAGGCCGACGCCTATCACCGCGCGGGAGAGCAGCTTGCGCCGGCCCGCCAACGCCTGAGGCCCAACAATAGCGATGATGCCCCCCAGAGTCAGCATGCCGACGATGACACCGACGACCAGCCCGTACCCCAGACCCAGGACCAGCCGCAGGGCCAGCCCTTCTTCGCCAGCCAGAGCGCCGCGGGTTGTCTGATCCACTTGTAGAACGTCCAGGCCGATGAGGGCGAGGAGGCTCAGCAACCTGCCCACGACGAGCCCTACGATGGCCCCGACGCCCAGGGCAAGCATGACCCTGAGGGCCGTGACGCTTCTGGTCAGCGGAGGCGCTTTTACCTGCCGCGAATCCATGCGTGTACTCCTTCCTAGGGCCGTCCGCTGACACGTGCGGCCACGAGATGGCCCGTCAGCCGCGCATCCCGGTTGATGTTGGCGAGAGCGCCAATGGCGCTGTAGTTGTGACCGACAAAGTACAAGTTGGGGTGGTCCAGACTCAGGACGCCGTCCCGCAGGGCGAAGCCCCGTGGGTCAAGCCTCACCAAGCCGTCGAGCATGCCCAGGGCGGCCTTGTACCCCGTGGCGAAAATGACGCGTTCATACTCGCTCTGACGGCCGCTCTGAAAGACGGCGCCCGTTTTGGTTAAGGAGCGGACGTCGCCTTCGACGGCGACCTGGCCGGCGCGGATGGCGTCGACCAAGCCAAAGCCGATAACCGGAGGGCGTTCCAGAGGGCCGCGTGGAGGCCGTGGCAACGGCGGCGGGCCGCGCCGCCGATCCTGCGCCCGCACCATGGTCAGGGCGATAGCCCGCTGCAGGTTACGGGGGAGGGCCTGCATCCAGCGGGACCAGTACTGGATGGGGACGCCCAGGACGGTCAGAGGCATCACGTAGGCGCCCGAGCGGACTGCGACGGTAACGTGCGCGCCCGAGCGGGCCAACTCGGCGGCGATCTCCGCCCCCGAGTTGCCCACGCCGACGACCAACACCCGCTGGCCAACGAAGGGCTCCGGCCGCAGGTACTGGATGCTGTGGAGGGCGCGCCCCTGATAGGAATCGAGCCCCGGGATGTTGGGGGTCTGCGGGTTGGAGATGATGCCCGTTGCGATCACCAGATGCTGGGCATCCATCTCGCCAGCCGAGGTAACCAGCCGCCATGAGGAGGCGGTCCGTTCCACCTTCATAACCTCCGTGGAGGGAGACACGGGCAGGGCGAAGCGCTGGGCGTAGGCCTTGAGGTAGTCCAAGAACTGGGAGCGGGGAGTGAAGAGGGGCGCTGAGGCTGGGAAGGACATACCGGGCAGGGCCGACATGTGCTTGCCAGTATGCAGGCGCAGGCTATCGTACAGGCGCGCCCAGCTGTGTCCGGCCGCATCGCCCTTCTCCACCGCGATATGGGACACGCCGCGGCGTGTGAGGGCCTGAGAGGCAGCGAGGCCGGCAGGCCCCGCGCCGATCACTATCGCTGGCCAGACCGTGGCCGTCATTGTGGCAGGGATGCCTCGGGAGAACGGGCCGGAGGCACGCCTTCCCCGCCCCCGAGCTCCTTGATCACCTCGGGGGTATCCTCGTCGTCCCCGGCCAGGGCGAGCAGGGCGTCCTTGAACTGGACGTCCCGCCCGCGGGCGGCGATCTTCCCCTGGATGCGCCGGGCCGACCAGCCGCGGGCCATCACGCGCACGGTGGGCGCCGCCAACCGACCGGACCGCCTCTTCTGGTCGTACTCGATATTGAGCCGGGCCAGCTCCCGATCGATAGCCGCACCCAAGCGCGTCGCGGCGTCATCGGCAATAGGGCCCTGGCTGAATTCGAGCTCCAGGCTGTACCGGCAGGAGTCGGGATGGCCCAGGGCCCGAAAGTAGACGGCCTCGACACCGGTGGCCCGCTGGGCGGCAACCACGGCCTGCACCAGCTGCCCGACGTGCAGCTTCTCGCCCGTCAGACTCACCATATCCCTCCCCTTGCGTACGAACTCGAGGAGAGGGGCGCGGTTGAAGAAGCCGGCCACGCGGACGATGTCGTTCATGTCATAGCGGTACAGGCCGGCCGGCGTCGTCACCAAGACGTAATAGCTGGCTCCGGGCTCCAACTGCCAGGCGGTCAGCGAGCGGCCTCGGTAGCCTTCAATCTCGCCTTCGGGAATGAACTCATAGAAGTTCGCATCCAGGGCGAGGACGCCCGCACAGCCATTGTCCTGAATAGGGAGCGTCATCTGCCCCTCGCTGGCCAAGTAGCCGATATCGCGAAAGGGCACCCCTGGCGCGAACCAGGACTGCAGACGGCCCAAGGTCGCTCCCACGCTGCCACCTTTCCAGCAGCCGATCAGCGCCAGGTCGGGCCAGTACTCCTTGGGCGCAAGAGCGCCCGTGCGCTCCACCATCGCGGCGAGGGCGCGGGCGCGACCGGGGTTGGGGCGAAGATGCGGCGTCAACTGCCTGCGGACCTCTGGCGGGACATCCACCGAGCTGTCCAACGTCCCGCCGGTAATGTCCCGGACCAGGGTGTCGCGGCGGAGGTCAGCGGTTTCAACCAACTTCAGCACGGTGCTGGGATTAGGCGTGGCCAGGAAGGAGACCCGGTGCTCCAGGGCGAAGCGCATGATGCAGTAGTACTTGGCCTCGAAGTCCTTGATGGTGAAGACGGGGTAGGAGACAGCGTATTTGCGGCGCAGGGTCCACGGGGCGTTCTGATAGATGTGTCCCGAGGAGGAGCCGAAGGGAAGACCCCCGGACGTATGCCCTTCGATAGCGGGGCTTACCACCACCAGGGACCGGCGGTCGAGAAGGCCTGCATGCTGGAGGCCCGCGCGGTAGAGCCACATGGAGGACAACTGACGGACGCTGCGCCGGGAGGAGCCGTTGACAGGGACAAATTTGGGCGCGCCGGTGGTCCCACTGGTCAGCGAGAACATGTAGGGCTCGTCGGCAGTCAGGACCGCGCGTTCGCCCGCTTGGATGCGGTCTATCCAAGGGCGGTGAGCTTCGTAATCACTTATAGGGAGGGCATCCTGAAAAGCGGCGACGCCTCGCAGGCGGGAGAACTCGTAGCGCCGTCCGAAGGCGGTCTCGCCGTTGGCCGCGAGGATGCGCTCCAGCACGGCCCGCTGACCGGCCTCTGGGTCGCGGGTCTGCTCCACGAACGATGTCCAGCGCAGCCAGCCGGGAACGGTCGCGAGCCTGGTGGTCACCGACATGCGGTCACCCTCCCACGCGAATGATTCCGGTGGTGAGACGTTCCAAAACAGACCGTTCCACCGCCACTCCGAGGCCGGGGCCATAGAGCGGCCCGCCGACGCCGCGATAGCCGAACATCACGGGGTCGCCGGTCACGTCCTCTTGAAGGAGATGAGTGCCGAAGGAGCCCTCGGCGTACTCAATCTGGGAAATGGCGAGGGCAAGGTGCCTACCGGCGGAGGAAAGGATCGAGGTCTCGCCGACCTGCGCCCCGACTTGCACGCGCATGCCGGCCTGGGCAGCCAGGTCGCAGATTTTCTTGGAGGGAAGGAGGCCGCCGCACTTGGAGACGCGGACGTTGAAGATGTCGCAGGCCCCCTGCGCAATCAAGCGCTCGGCGTCGGCGATGGTGACCAGGGACTCGTCGGCGATGACCGGTAGGCCGGTCTCCTTGCGAACACGTATGAGACCCTCGATGTCACCAGCCGCCACGGGCTGCTCCACCGCCTCGATGCCGAAGGCGCTCAGGGCACGGAGGGCCGCAACCGCCTGGGACGCTTCCCAGGCGCCGTTGGCGTCCACGCGAATGCGGGCGTTATCTCCAGCCTCGGCGCGAACCGCTTGCAAGCGCTCGGCGTCGTCGCCGATGCCGACCTTCACCTTCAAGAAGCGAAACTTGGCCTCGGCGTAGCGGGCGGCAAGGGCGGCGGCAGCCCGCGGCTCCGCGGCATCGATCACCCCCGTGTATTCCACGCTCTGCCGCACCGGCGCCAGCCAGTCGGAAAGCCCTACGCCGGTCCTTCGGAACGCCCAGTCGAGCACGGCCAACTCGATGGAGCAGAGGGTCGCATTCCAGGCGACTAGGGAGCCGTGCCCCTTCGGCAGGCGCAGGGCCGCGCTGAATGTCTCCCACTGCCCCAGGACGGCAAGACCGGGACCGAACTCCTTTTTCAGCAGCGCCGGGCAGACGACCTCTTGGAGTACGCCGACCATGCCCTTCACGTCTTCCCCAGTTACGTATGGCCGTGGCAAGGCCTCACCGTAGCCTTCGGCGCCGTCGTCGCCTAACACCTTCAAAATGACGGCGTCGCTAGCGGCGCGGGAGGTCTGCGCGTGGACGAAGGAGCGTTGGAAGGGGATGCGTAGCGGGATGATTTCGACGGCCACGATGCGCGCCGGACGGGCCGGCGCATCGGCGGAACGGGCGCCGAAGTACCGTCCAAGGATCACGTTTTGACTGAAGACCGCCCTGGCGATCTCCTCGATCCTATCGGGGGTAAAGCGATAAAAGGCGGCGTACCCCTCGATGACCTGCCGGCCCTCCTCGGCATGACGGACATCCACCTCGCCGTGGAGGGTAAACCAGCGGGCGCCCTCCAAGGGAACTCCGTACCGTTCCACAAGACACCGGGCGATCGGGTCGCTGGCGCGGGACAGGAAGGCTTCGAAGGCCACGGTCTCCAGCAGCATGGACAGTCCTAGGTCCTTCAAGTCGCCCCGGACAGGAGCGGAGGCGAAAAGGCGTTTGGACTCTTCAGCCTCGGCCCGCAGTCGGGTGATGTCTTGCTCCGAGAAGCCGAGGCCGCGGGCGAGGTCGACGAGCAACTCCGGGTGCGGCTTCTCGGCCTCTTCCAGCCCCATCTCCTCCAGCAGGTTCTCGCGCACGAGACCCGCCGCCGGGGTCGGCACGATGGCATGCAAGAAGGAGAGTATCTGCACCGAGTTCAGGTGCGTAACTATGAAGCGGTGGAAGAGATCACGGAGCTCGGCCCGCTCCATCCGTCCCGCGAGCAGCCTTTGGACACGCTGGTCCTGCAGGGCCTGGGAGACGACGCGCTCCAGGAGCTCGGTTACGAGGCCGCTGGCCATCGTCCAACCCCCTTTTGGGCGAGGAGCCTGCCTGAATTCAGGCGTCGCTCCCACCGATCTGGACAGCTTAGGATACAGCCTAGCCGAGGCGCGTCAAGTTGTCAGGTCGATTGACTTGACCGACTTCTGGTGGCGTAGGACGGGAGACGGAGTTGTCGGCGACTTCGAACTCCCCGCCCTATTCAGTGGATACAATGTGCAAGCAGCCCCTTTGGGCCCCAAGGCACAGTAGTGCCACCGTTCAGTCCGACGGTCAGAAGGGGCCCCACTCATAAGCAGGCCGGCACCAGCGCTAGGCGTCTTTGATCTCGAAGGTAATTCCCACGCGAATATGCGGGACGACCCAGGCTGTGTTCGAGGACGAGTTCAACCCTACCGGATGCACGCACGATCGTGGAGGCTTGGCGACAGGACTACAATGGCGTCAGGCCCCACAGCGCTCTGCACAATCTCACGCCGGAAGAGTTCGCCTACAAGACCAAGGGAGTAGGAATTCCGGTGGGACTCTCGTAATGCCTGGACCTCAAACTGGGGGCAGGTCACGAGGCGACCATCCTGGCGAACCACGAGTGAGGAAGGACCATCCAATCGTTCCAAGCTACGGCGGTGCCGCAGCCTCGGAGGCACTATGAAACGATGGTGATGAGTTGGCGGTTCCCTGGTGGAGTTAGAGTGGAGTCGAACCCCCTGACAAAACGGTGGGCGGGGCGGTTGTCATCCCGACCCGGAGCAGCGGCGCTCTGGCTTCGGCAACGTTGGTCGCGTATGGTCGAACTACATGTAAGCCGAGATGTACATCGACCGGGGCCTGGTGCCCGATCTGGGCGGCCTCTTCCTCCAGCCGCGCCTTGGCCTTCAGCAGCCGCTGGAGTCGATCGGCTCGTCTCCCCAGACCCTCAGGGAGCTCATCGCCGCGCCGGTCCGGCCCGTACTGCGCGTCCTCCGCTTCGTCTACCGCCTTGGCCTCGGCCAGCATCTTGCGAGCCTCCGCATCCAAGGCCTCGTACCCCCGGTCCGCTGCCAGCGAGGCGTTGGCCGCCACCTTGGTCCCGTCCAGGGCTACGACGCCGAGCTTCACCAGCCCCGCCTCCCGGCACAGCCGTAGCACCTGCACGAAGAGCTGTTCCAGAGCCCTTTCGTGCTGGGCCCGGAACCGGCACAGGGTCCGGAAGTCCGGCCGCTGGTTCCCCGCAACCACCCGGAAGCCCACGTCCCGCTCCAACGCTCGGGCAATGCGCCGGGAGCTACGGGTCCCTTGGCAGTAGGCGTAGAGCAGCACCCCCACCATCATCGCCGGGTCGTAGGCCGCCGCTCCCCAGCCGTCGCGCCGGTAGGGAGCATAGAACTCCCCCAGCTCCAGCTGGTCGATGGTGTCAACGATGAACCAGGCCAGGTCGCCTTCTGGCAGCCACTACCGCAGCGATGGCGGCATCAAGTATCCCTGGTCCCGGTCGCACGGCAGCAGGTTGTAGGCCATGGCACCTCTCCCCCTGGAACTCTCACCAAGAGCCTACGCCGCCGCGGCTGATCATGAAAGGGGGCTCAGGGGTTTATGGGACGGGCTCTTCAGGGGCATGATTGGCCTGAATGGTCCGCCAAAGACGAGCCTCACAGCTCGCCCCGGTACCGCAAGCCGACCCCGCTCACGCAAAGATGGGAACAGGCTCCTCAAGCCTGCGACAGTATTCGCAGGTTCGTCGTCGAGTAGGAACAGGTTGATGAACCGCCCCTCTCGCTCTGGGTCGATGGGCAGTAGCCTCATCACGGCGAGGTAACCAGGCGCTTCGAGAATATCCGGAAGATGGACCTCGTTGTACCAGGCCTCGACTTGCTGGAGGTAGCTCTTGTCGGTGATCATTCCAATGCTAAATTGCACAGCCACATGACCCAAGTACGGTACAGCGTCCGGACTGACGGAGACCCCTTTCCGGACGTGAGTGCTTACCAAACGATGTGGGCCCTGATAGCGTGCGGACCGCCGGCCCTTCAAGTACCGTCCTTCGGCCGAGAGACGCCGCGCCAGCGCTCCCATGCTCGCCTGCGCAGCGGCCAAGTCTTCCGTGCCAAACATGTACATGTGGCAGTAGTTCGCGCGGCCTGCGTCAAACCCTGGTTCTTCGATGGGCCCGCGAAGCCGCTGAAGATCAGGGGTTGCGACATATCGCCGCGCCTGGACGATCTCAGGCAGGGCTGCGTTTTCCGGCCCCATCACCAACTCCCACCAGCGGTTATATTCGCCCGCCTCCTCCGGCGTAACGTCCAGAAAGCCGATGCCCATCCCTGTTACACGAATGGTCCACCTCCGCAGATGAGGGTTGTGGGGGAGCGGCTTCTCCAGTCTTGTCCTCAGCCTATCGGCAAACTCCACCGGCACCGTATAATGACTCGGGGTCTATAGCACTGTCAAAGTCCAGAGGTTCACCGGTCGTGCCCAGGGATGCGGTTGCCGTCCGTCCCCGCCTAGTGGCCAGGTCTTCAGTTCTCGAAGACTTGATGATAGACACGTGGTTTCGGGTTCAGCGCTACATGCAGGCCGAGGTTCAAGGACCGAAGAGTGAAGATGTCACCGTCAGTCAACGCCGGATGCTCCGCGGGTTGTTGGAGAGGCCGCTTTGCATGACAGTACTGGCTGACCTTGCGGGCGTAACCCGCGGGACAGCAACTGTCATGATGGCGCAGCTGGTGGCCCGGGGGCTGGCGACGCGCTTTGGAGACCCTGCCAACAGGCGGTTAGTCATGGTTCGGATCACGAGCAAAGGTGTTCAGTTCTCTACCAGTGGTCATCAACGGACGGTGCGCCGAATGGCAAAACTCCTTGATACGCTCGGCCCGGATGACCGCCGCGAGCTCGAACGGCTTCTGCGTGTCGTCAATGATGCGCTCGACCAGGGCGCAGCCTCGGACCCGTCCCGCGGCCGCCGGGTGTGGAACCGCGAGCCGCCGCAGGCTCGTGGGTGAACGCCGCGGCTGGCCAGACAGCGGCAGACGCACCATCCTGCAGACGCATTGCCGCTCACTTCAGTGGGGAACGTTTATAAAACTCGATCGCCGCTTCCGACAAGATCGTGCGTTTGGTCTTGTCCGAAAGGCCCGGCATGCCGGCAATCATCGAAGGAGCGCCCGGGAAGCCGTCGATATGGGGATAGTCTACGGCCCAGAGGATTTTGTGGGGGCCGATGTAATCGGCCAGACAAGCCAGGGTCCCCTCCACAGGCTCAAAGGAAATCCAGCATTGCCGCTTGAAGTATTCGCTGGGACGAAGCGGTAGCGTCGAGTCGTTCAGGGGGCCATTCACGTGGCGGTCCATACGGTCAAGCCACGGGGCGATCCAACCGCCGCCGGATTCCAGGAAGCCAATGCGCAGCTTCGGGTAACGGTCGCACACACCACCCAAGATCATGCTGAGGCACGCCGCCATCATTTCCATTGTGTGCGAGATGATGTGCCTGGCCATTCTTCCCTCGAACCGGTCCTCTCCGAGAGTTGGCATGCCGCTTTGCGAGCCTTCATGGAGGGCGATGGCACAGTCCAAAGCCTGGGCCTCTGCCCATAGGGCGTTGTACGCCGGGTCGTGCAGGCTCCGGCCCTTATACGGATTGGGCCGAAGAAACGCAGCGGGCATATCGAGTACAGTACGTGCATAGCGCAGCTCTTCTACCGCCAGCTCCACGGACTGCATGGGCAACATGGCGGCGCCGTAGAGTCGTCCCGGCAGCACGGAACAATACTCGGCGAGCCACCGATTGTATGCCCGGCAACTTGCAGCGGCGAACTCCGGGTCCTCCATCATGCCCACGACATAGAGGCCTAGTGTCGGATATAGGAACGATGCGTCTACCCCATCTGCATCCATGTCGGCTTGGCGGGCACGGGGGTCGAAGCCGCCCCTTCTGCCCTTCAAATACGGCGTGACCTTGCCCACCACCTCTGGTTTTCTGCCGAACGAGCCCGTGCCCCCCATGCCCTGAGGAAATACCTTGTCGCGCCCTTCAACACGTAAACGCTCCGTGCCGTCGGGTTCGATGATGTAGCGCGGCGCCTGATCTCGGAACTTGGGATCGATGTAGCGCCCCCAGAAGTCCGGAGACTCCAGCACATGACTATCGGAGTCTATGATCTTGTATGTCCCAATCATTCCTCGTCTCCCTGCACGTGATGCCTTTGCGCCGCGGCGTCGGCGCGTGCGAGATGGCGCGCACCTCTAGATGGGATGGAGAAAGCTGGTGAGCTGGCGGTGACCATCCGTCGTAATGCAGACCGTTTCCTTAGCCCAGAATCCCCCTACGCCCTCCTTCCAAACATAGGGCTGAAGGACCAGCACCATGCCAGGCTCGAGCGTCCAGCGCTCCTCGAGGGCACGGCTCGTGCCAGAGCCAACGATGGGTGGCTCGTAGCCCAGGCCCGTGCCATGGGCCACCGGCGCGTGCGGCAACGGGGCGACTCGTTCGAAGGCGCGGCGCAGGTCCGCCGCAGTCCTGCCGGGCCTGCACTCTTCCGACATGGACTGGTATGCCTCCAACCATCGTTTGGACAGATCGCGCTGGGGTGCATTCAATGGAGAGGGATAAGCGCAGGGCCATGTTCGCCCAATGTCGGCCTCGTAACCGGCATAGGAGACACCGCCGCAGAGCGTGACCAAATCGCCGCCGCTGAGCTGAAGGTCGCTGGCGATCTGTCGTAACGGCGGAGTCTCAGCCCCCGTGTTGAAGAAGCCGTCCCGATGACGAGGCTGCACGCAGAAACCGCCCTGGGCCACGGCTAGCGGAGCGCCCAACTCCGCGGCCCTGTGCTCGAAGGCGCCCAGCAGTTCTTTCTCGCGCACCCCAGGTTTCACCAGGGGAAGCGTAGCGGCAAGCGCCCCTTCCGCAATGCCCACCGCAGTCTTGATGCAGGCGATCTCCTCCGGCGTCTTGGTCCAGCGGGCCTCGCGCATGAGCGTCTCGCCGTTCGCCAGCGCCATCTGCGGGAATGCGCCGCTGAGAAAAGCGGACCACTGTTCGGACATGGCGTCGACGCCCACCGTGCCTTTGGCAAACAGACTCAGGACGGGCTTGAGAGCGCTCATGAAGTTGCTGGGGTCCCACCGGCCCGGGATGATGTGACCGGCCGGCATGGAATCGGGAACGCCATAGTCCGCGGACCAGCCGGTCATATAGGCTTCCCTGCGCTCGCGGATGACGATGACCACTGGGGAAAAACCCTTCCGGCCCGCAGTCCACAGATGCAGAGCGCCAGTGACGTAGTGAGCGTTGTTCGCGCGGGAGAGCAGCAGGGCGTCAACGCCATGCCGCTCCATAACCTGTAAGACACGCAGGAAACGATCCTGGCGTATCCGGGCGAAGTTGATCCCTTCGCCCGTTTCCAGCGCCTGGGTGCCATAATCGATCACCCTATGCCTCCCAGGGTGTGTAGGGGAAGCTGCTCACCAGCTCTGGCTCTCCACGTGTAACCACGACCGTATCCTCGTGTCGGTACGCACCCACCCCGTCTTGGAAGATGCAGGGTTCGAGGACCAAGATCATGCCCTCCTGGAGCTCAACGCTTTCGTCGTACCGGTCGCCGCGGTCCGTCCCCAGAATGGGTGTTTCCGCGCTGGCCATGCCGATGCCGTGGACAAGATACAGGTGGCCCGTCCAGGGTTTGGGGCGGCCTCGAGCGGCTTTTCGCGCCGCGCGGGTGAGGTCGGCGCCGCTCCTGCCGGGACGGCACTGGTCGCGGACCGCCAGGGCCACCTCGCTCCAGACCTTGTACAGGTCTGTCAGCGGGCTCTTGGTGCGGCCGGTGAGGGTGGTGATCCATGTACGCCCGGAGTCCGAGTGGTAGCCCAGATAGTCCACGGCTGTATCGAGGAGCAGCATGTCTCCTTCCCGCAGCACCCGGTTGGTGGTGAACGGCAGCGGGAAGGGGACATCGCCCAGCAGCATGCGGGGGCCGTCCGCCAGGTGGGGATGGCTCTGGCACCAATGCGGATCGATGGGGTTTGCCGTCACCCCCAATTCCTGGCAGCGGCGGAAGAAGATCGCCGTCAGGTCGGTCTCTCGAACGCCGGGACGCAGCGCGGCCAGCACGTCGTACAGGGCCAGGTCGTTCAGGTATTGGGCTTTCTTGAGACACTCGATCTCGTCCGGGGTCTTGATAAGCCGGGCGGCCGCTATGACCTTCTGCGCATCCACCAGCTTCGATTCGGACATCAATTCCGGAAGAAGAAACCACATCGACGCGGTATGGTCGTCGATGCCTACCTTCCCTTTCAGCGAAAGCCCCGGGATTGACCGGAGAATGTCGACCATGCCCCGGACACCCTCTTCGAACTCCAGGGAGCAATGAGGATGGACGTGATCCCTAGGGAAACCGGCTGGGACCGCCTCGGGGTAGGGAGTAAACACGTGCGGTGTCGTGCCGTCCCGCGGGACAGCCGCAACTGTGGGGTGCATGCTTTCCCGCCCACCATCACACATGAGCGACTGCACACCGGTGGCATAGTTCACATTGACACTGCCGGTAAGGAGGAGAACGTCGACGTCGTTCGCGTCCATTGTAGAGACAAGCCGCTGATGCCGCGCCTGCCGCATGCGGGCGAGATCAATCCCGTTTGGGCGAGGCGGTGACGAAAGCCGTGCGCTGCTCATGTCTGGTTCCTGTCTTGGAACAACTCAGTGACCTCAGAAATCTTCGACAGTCTAAATGGTCAAGCGCCTCTCCTTGAAGGCCCGAACCAGAACCCGACACGGCAAGTGTCTGAACGTAGCCCCTGCTCAACCGGAAGCTGCCCCACGCGGCACAAGGTGGCGCTTACCTGTCCAGCCACACCCGCTCCAAGCGGAAGTGGGCTCCCCCGGAGAACGGCGGGGGTACGTAGCCCCGCACATACGGATGTGTTACAAAACCATTCACTTGATACACCGTCGGGATGAAGATGGCATCCTTGATGAGCTTCCGTTGGATGGTATACACGATCTCCCGCCGCTTGGCGAAGTCCAACGTCTCGCCTTGGAGGCTGGCGAGGTCGTCGACCCCGTAATTGAACTTCGGGGGATTGCGGGCGCCGTTGGTCGTAACGGCATCCAGGAAATAGTCGTCGGGATCGTCGTAGTTGGTCCCGCCAGACGTCATGGTGATGTCAAAATTCTTGATGGCCAGTGCCTGGGTGTATTGGACCGAGGGCTCCTTTCGGTACACGATGTTGGCCCCAGTCCCTTGAACCAGCAACACATGTGCTGCCTCGTGATACGGCGTCACGGGCCCTGAATCGACTGCGACGAAGGTCAACCTGAGCTGCGTGAGGTCGACTCCAGCCTCGCGTAACAGCCTCTGGGCATGGGAGACGTCTATACTACGGTCACGAAAACCAGGGAAGGTCTTGAGCTCGGCTTCGGGCAGACCCCACTGGCCGCCGAGCTCCGGCTGCTTCATATATCCGGGCGGGAAGCGGCCATAGCCGCCTCGTGGCAGCGCCACAATCGCCTGCCGGTCCAGTAACGCGCTGAACGCTTCCCGCACCCGCTGATCAGTGAACGGGGGCTTCTCCCAGTTGAAGACCAGGTTGAACTGGTCCGCGAGCACTAGCCACTGGTGGACTCCAGGTATCTCCCTCTTCAGTAGGTCCGCATTAATAGTTGCGAAGTCATGGTCTGCGCCGCAGCCGCAGTCGATCCTGCCGGTCCGGAACGCCGCCAACGCCTGCGTGGAATCTCGGATCACGAACGTATCGATGCCGTCAAGGTAGGGGAGTTGCCGCCCTGCGGCGTCGCGTTTGTAGTAGGAAGTATTCCGCCGACCTTCGAAGGATGCGTCCCTTGTCCAGGACCTGTACCTAAAGGGTCCCGTACCGACGGGGTTGTCCCGCCACGCCGACGAGGGGATGTGGGGCGGATAGATAAGTATGTATCGCACCCCAAGGCCAGGGAGGAAGGAGGCGCTGGGCCGCTTCAGGTTGATCACGACGGTATATGGGTCTGACAGACTCATAGACTCAACGGACAGGAATTTGCGAACGTTGAAGGAAACCGTGGGTTCCGGCGGCTGCCAGCCCCGCTTGAGGTTCCAAAGCACATCTTCGCCGGTCAGAGGCTTGCCGTCGTGCCAGCTCACGTCATTACGAATGGAGATGGTGTAGGTCAGTCCGTTGCTGGAGACTTGCCAGCTCTTGGCTAGGTCGGGCGTCAGTTTGGTGTGGTCATCCAAGTCGTGATGGAATAGATTGCTCCAGACGTAGCAACTCAGGTAACAACTTGGCCCGCCGGCATTGGCCCAGGTGTCCCACGACGCCCATTCCGTGATCTGGCGCGTTTTCAATATCCCCCCAATCTTAGGTTGGGGGCCGGATGGGGTTGGGGTGGCAGCCACGGTAGGCTGTGGCGTCGGCGTTGGAGCCACCGGGACCCGGGTTGCCGTCGGTGCCGCTGTTGGTTCGCCACCGCCTCCGCCGCAGGCGCTGACGATGAGCACTCCTGTGAGGAGGAAACTGGCGATGAATGCCACTTTGGTTTTCAACCTTACGCCCATAACGATTCTCCCTCCTAGAGCTAGGAACAGATAGCCTCGTTGATTTGAGCATCCAACAATTGGCGAGAGCAGCCTAGCACTGGTCAAAAGGTGTGTCAACTCACAGTAATATCGTTCCTTTGTTTGTCGGGCCACCCAGCTCAGGTCTTCTTCTGGCCGGGCCCGGCGCCCTTGGCAGGGCGATTTTTTGGCCCTTTCCGGGCGACCTGGCCTAGGGCCTGGGGTAAACCAGCCTGCCCTGTGCCACCTCATCCGGCCAAATGACGACCTTCCGGTCGCCTTGCCACTGGACCCACACCATCTCATGGCCGAGCTGGAGGCCTGTCGAGGGATCGATCCTGAACCGCCCGAAGAAGATCCTCAAGTCGAAGCTGCAGGCTGCCTGCCATACAGCATCGTCTTCAGGGCCGCCGGCCACTTCCAGGCAGCGCTGGGCGATGAGGCATGCTGCATATGCCTGGCCTGCAGGGTAGTCGGGCGAAAGCCCCTGCTGCCCAACGGCTTCCACCACCTTGGTGGCCGTCGGCCCGAAGTCCACATGATGTCCAAGGGTCGGTTCCCATTGGCTTGGGCCCAGGAGCCCTTCGGCATTTTCCCTCAAGGCGTCTCTGAAATCTTGCAGGGCCGCTGCCACCAGGGCAAACGCCTTGGGCCTGAGTCCACTGGCGATGATTCCCTCTGCCATCGCCACTTCGTCCTCAAAAGCCCCAGCACTGACGAGGACATCGGGCAGGAGGCGGCCCAGGGTTACCGCCAAGTCGGGCAGCTCGCGCTGTGGGGACCGGTATGGGACCGCTGTCACCTCAACCTTTGCTCTCTTTGCCGCTAGCTGGAGCCCGGTGGCCGCCCAATGGCCGAACCGGCTGGCCTCCCGGTGCAGGACGGCCGCCGTTCGGATGGTGCGGTTACTCTTTACCAGCATCTCCACGAGTCCCTGGAAGTAGCGGCTCGCCGGCGTCAGGACGCCAATGATCCGCCGGCCGCGATGGTGGATGTCGTCCGCTGCGCCCCCGTGGTTCCAAAGGGCTCTCCCGTGGAGGTGTGCCACCGAGGCCGCAGCTCGGGTCAGATCGCTCCCATAGGGCCCGATCAGGACACTGGCTTGGTCCACCGCAATCAGTCTCTCGACGTTGGCCCGCACGCCACCCGTTGAGCTGCTGTCGTTGTAGTAGATCACCTCCACGGGCGAGGGCCGGTGTTTTGCCCCGAGCCGAACGCCCCCGGCTGCGTTGATGGTTCTAGCCCAGGCGAGGAGGCCTGCCAGAGCTTGGCGGCCCTGGCGAGCGTACCGCCCCGAAAGCGAGAGGCTGGCCCCGAATTTGATAGTTGCCACGGTAGCGACCATTTTACGACCTGACCCACGCCGCGAGGGAACGTTGAACGTCGTCGTGGAGCAGACCAAGCTAGACGGCCATCCTTCAGCGAAGGATTCAGGTGGCTTGCGGAAATGAGCGAACACTACGGTTTCATCGTGTTTTGGTCGGATCGAGTCGCCACCCCAGCAGTAATGGGAGTCAGTCTCGAGGCGGGACACCGCGATCCGGGCGCCTGCAACGTTGACAAACCATGGTTGCCGGTAGTAACTTCAGCCCGGTCCCAGCGCTAGGTGAGCTGGATGGACTGGCTTGACCCCCGGTACCAGGTACTACTAGAGGACCTCATGAACGAACGGAGCAAAGTCAGGAAGGCAGGGAGCAACATGCAGAGACGCGTCAGCAGGATAGTGGCGTTGTTCACGGTCACGGGTGTGCTGGCGTTGGCCACTGCTTCACCCGCCTTTGCCGAGGAGCCCCCCTTTCCCGCGGCAAATGGCGGACTAAGCACGGCGGTGAACCAGGTCATCGATCACGCTCTAGTGCCTGGGACTCACAATGCAGTCTGTAATGTAACGGCATCGAACCCGGCAACCGACCTCGTTGATCCCGACTGTCCGTAAGGGCAATCGAGGACAGTGGACAAGAACACGCGTGGCTCCAAGCTGCGCTTGATCTCGTCGGCTAAGCCAAACTGAACGCCGGGGAAGAGCGCGAGCTGGGCTCTGGTCACGACACCCAGTTGAAGCATCGCGCCGCTCGTTGGATACCCGTGCAGTTCGGCGCTCCACGGCAGAGTTTATCGCGTCCGCCACTGTGCGGCTCCACGCCCCCCGGCCGAAGCTGAGGCTTGATGGAGCCGCGACGCGGCCTGCTCCATCGGAGGGTTCGTCAACAATTGCGGCTCTATTGTTGCGGGCAAGCCTCAGTGCCCCGCAACCCTTCCATTCACTGTCCAAATCCGCCCATCCACAAACGGAGTCCCCGACGCGTCGAACGTTCTCGCCTCGTTTGTCTTGTCCCATGATAATGACCCTCTTGTCGTTTCTTGCGAGAAGGTCGCTATCGACTTAACCCTACCGGCAGGAACGTACTTCGTATTGTTCACCCCTCAGAGTAGCGACGGAGGCCTTCTCTTGGGTACCGCGAGTAGCCCTTTCAATTACCAAGCGGGGTTGACCAAGATGGGGTTCCTGAATCCTTCCACGGGAGGCTCCTCTGCATCCCAGCAATTTGGAGCTGTTCGCATTTTGGGCAAACAGGTGGCTAATCGGCCTTAAGGCGGATGTAGGCGTACGCCCGCACGAGGACGCCGAAGTTCCCGTGGAAGGCGGCGATGCGGCCGATGGAGCGCTCGGGCGTGGCCAGCTCGTACCGACCGTCGCGCAGGACGACGACCGGCGAGGGGACGAGCTGCCGGAAGGGCTCGGGAGGCGGACGGAGCGGCTACAGGAGGCCAAGGAACGGCTGGAGCGGGAAGCTGAAGCGGCCGCCAGGGTTGCCCAGGAACACCTTGCGCAGCGGCAGGCTGAAGAAGAGGCCACGGGCAAGAAGAAGCGAGGCAGGAAGCCCAGGGTGGTAGAGCCCGACCCTCCGGAGGAGGCGAAGGCGAATACGACCGACCCAGAGAGCCGCATCATTCCTACGGAAATACAGGTGACGCAAAGACAGGATAGAGTGGCCGCCTCATCCTTGAATATGCGGCTCTGGCGAAGGCAGCCCCAACAGCTGGCGCACCCGCTCCAGGCTGAAGCTGGCCTTGGGGATCACGTCTAACACACCGGCATCCTTGGCGGCACGGTTCAGTACCTCCTCGGCGTAAGCCGTAACGATGGCGACCTTGACGGCTGGCCGCTGAGCCTTCATCCGCTTTGCCGTCTCAAGCCCGTCTATCCCAGGCAAACGAAAATCCATCAGGACCAAATCAGGAGAGACTTTGGCGAACTCTTCCAGCGCCTCCTCGCCTGAGTCGGCAATGTATGCAAGCTCGAAATACGGCTCAAGAGACAGCGTCAATATGAGCAGCTCCTGAAAGACCGGCCCGTCTTCAACCACCATGACACGGATGTGCTCCCCGTCTGGCATTTCATCCCCTCGGCCCAAGGCTGCATTGGTGCCGCCGGCCAACAGCGACCACATGATCTTGAATCTACCCTGTCTGGGCAACGTTGCCGGGAAAGCGATTACTCTCCGTCCACGGTGACGCCAAAGCTGGTC